>CABVRO010000033.1 GCA_902500715.1 uncultured Nitrospira sp.
CCGTCGGCCCCGATGCCGGTGTTTGCGGAACGGCTCAAGAAGGAATACGACACGTTCGTCAAGCAACAGCCCCAACAAGTCAGCGATGCCGGTTCAGCCCCGGAAATTCTCGATCGCGCGGTCGCGATTCTGACGGAATTTTCCGGCCAGGACTTTCAATCACGCCGTTTCCTAAACGGCATGATCGGGTACGTGAAAACATTCCACCCCGAAATCGCCGAGCATTTGACCAAACAGCACGAAGCCGGACGGATCGTGCTCCCGGGTCAACTGACCCCGCCCCCCCCAGGAGCCACCCCATGTCCATAGTCCAGAATGCCGTCATCACCATCACTAAACCCGCGTCTCATCGGGCCGGCATCCGTTACTACCCCGTCATACCCGTAACCATCCGCTCCTGTTAACTCCTGTACCTCCCTACGCTCGTTTTTTCTTTAGTTTCGACTGATTTGTACCGATACAGGCGTGCCAAGACCTAGGACTGCGCGGGGAAGCGCGGCCAGGAAATTTAAGACAACTGTTTGAACTTACTGGACTTTTCAGTCATGAATCTTCTAGCAAGTCTGCCCAAGGGGGATGCACTAGACGAGCAGGCTTGGTGCTCCCGTCATCGAGGCATTCTTTCGATCCTCTGGCTCCACGTGCTGGGAGTGCCCTTGTTCGGCGTCTACATGGGAGCAAGCCCCACCCTCTATCTCGGAGGAGGAGGGCTGCTCGCATGTATCGCCGTCGCCGCACGGCTCTCCATGGTCCGCCGTCGCCTCCAATCTGCCATCGCCACCTGCGGGCTCATGACAGCTTCAGCCCTCCTGGTACACCTCTCCGAGGGTCAAATTGAACTGCACTTTCATTTTTTCGTCATGATGCCCGTGATTGTGTTGTACCAGGACTGGCTGCCGTTTCTCGTCGGGCTCCAATTTATCATCCTCGATCACGGAGTGGTGGGCACGTTCATGCCTGACATGGTGTACGGGCACACGGGCGGGCAAACACACCCTTGGACCTGGGCCTTGATCCATGGCGGTTTCATCCTGGCCGAATGTGCGGCGCTGCTTTACTTCTGGCGGGTCAATGAACTCGCACAAGACGAGGTCCGGGCAAGCGAGGCCAGAACCCGCATGATCATCGAAACCGCTCTCGACGCCGTCATCACGACGGATGCCGCGGGGACCATAAACCGATGGAACACCCAGGCTGAGTCGATGTTTGACGTCCCGCGGACCGAAGCGATCGGAAAATCCCTGACCACCTACCTATCCACCTCAGACCCCTCGACTGAACCAGGCCCCATCACTTCGTACGCGGGGTTAGTCCCCGGAGCCATCCTCAACCGGCGTAGTGAAATGCTGGGCCACACCTGCCAGGGAACAAGTTTCCCCGTGGAAATCGCCATGAGCTGTCTGACCGTCGGCGGGACGCAGCAGTTCACCATTTTCGTGCAGGACATTTCCGAGCGAAAGCAACAGGAAGAGCGCCTCCATCGCGCGAAGGAGGCCGCCGAGGCTGCCAGCCTGGCCAAATCCCAATTCCTGGCCAACATGAGTCATGAAATTCGAACCCCCATGAACGGCGTCCTCGGGATGACCGAACTCCTCCTGACGACCCCGCTGAACGACAAACAACGCCGATACGCCGACACCGTACACAACTCGGGAACCAGCCTGTTGCACATCATCAATGACATTCTGGATTTCTCCAAGATCGAAGCCGGCCGCCTGGTCTTGGAATACATCCCCTTCGGCCTCCGTCAGATGCTCACCGAAACCATCGGGCTCTATCACGAACAGGCTCGAAAAAAGGGACTGGCGCTGAGCGTGACCGTTGCGCCGGACACCCCCGACATAGCCCACGGCGATCCGCACCGGCTCCGTCAGATTCTGACCAACCTGGTCGGCAATGCCATCAAATTCACCGAGACGGGAAATGTGGCGGTCTTCGCACGACCGGACGAAGGTGATCAGAAACTGGTGCGCATTGAGGTCGCCGATACGGGCATCGGCATTCCGCTGCATGCCCAGGAGAAGATTTTCGACTCCTTCTCGCAGACGGACGGATCGATAACAAGAAAATACGGCGGCACCGGACTCGGGCTCGCCATCGTGAAGCAACTGGTCGGCATGATGGGTGGACACCTCGGCCTCGTCAGCACACCCGGACAAGGCACGACCTTCTGGTTCACGATCTCGCTAGACAAGAGCAGCTCGCGCGTTTCGGAGCTGCAGCCGCACAGCTCCAATGAGACCACCGTCGCCATGACCGCCCAACAGTAACCCGGCAGCTAGAAGGAGATCTCCCGCATGCATGTCGCCACATCGTCTATCAAAACCGGCAGTTCCTTCTCTCCTGCGTCGCTCTCCACATTGGATTCGGAAGAGACCCTCGTCCTGCTCTTCGGAGCCCCGGACTTGATCGATGCGCCGCATCGCATCCGCGAGGTGGTCGACGCCTGTCCCCGGAGTCACGTGATGGGTTGTTCGACGGCGGGTGAAATTCACGGGTGTGAAATTTCGGACGACAGCATGGCCGTCGCCGCCCTGCGCTTCGACAACACCCCGATCCGCACGGCCCACGCGGCAGTGCACTCCACGAACGATTCGTACGCCGCCGGACGCGAGATCGCCACGCAGCTCACCCAACCGTCGCTACGAGGCGTCCTGGTCCTGTCCGACGGCCTGAACGTCAACGGCAGCGAACTCGTCAAAGGACTCAATGACAGCCTCGGAGACGGCGTGATCGTCACCGGCGGCCTGGCGGGCGATGGGACGCACTTCAAACGGACATGGGTCTTGAAAGATCGCACGCCGCAGAGCGGCTATGTGACCGCCGTCGGATTTTATGGCGACCACGTCCGACTCGGACACGGCTCAAAGGGGGGCTGGGACAAATTCGGCCCGGAACGGCTGGTCACGAAATCCACCGGCAACGTTCTCTACGAGCTGGACGGCCGTCCCGCGCTGCAACTCTACAAAGAGTATCTAGGAGATCGCGCCACCGGCTTGCCCGCCACCGGACTTCTATTCCCTCTCGCGATCAGAGGCTCCCAGTCGGATGGGAAAGTGCTGGTCCGAACCATTTTGGCCGTGGACGAAGCCGCCCAATCCATGACATTCGCCGGAGACATCCCGGAAGGCGTCTTCGCACAACTGATGCGCGCGAACTACGACCGGCTGATTCAGGGCGCATCCGAAGCCGCCGCACTCACGGCCCAGCACCAAAACGGGTCGCTCGCCACATCGCCGACGCTCTCCATCGCCATCAGTTGTGTCGGCCGACGACTAGTGCTTGGCGAACGGACGGAAGAAGAAATCGAAGCGACAATGGAGATTCTGCCGAAAGGGAGTAAGCAAATCGGCTTCTATTCCTACGGCGAAATTTCTCCCTACACCAGCGGCACCTGCGATCTTCACAACCAAACGATGACGCTCACGACCATTGCCGAGCACTAATGTCCATGCATCCGCTGCTCAAACGACAACTCAAACGCATGGGGCTGGACGAGGCCGCCGTGCCCGCGTCCCTCGACAGCTGGCAACAGCTCCTCGAGCGTGTGAGTCAGAGCTATCTGGAGTCCGATCAGGGACACGAATTGCTGGAGCGCTCCATCGCGCTGTCGTCGCGCGAAATGCAGGAGCTGAACGAGCAACTCCGCCGCACGTCCGAAAGCCAGCTCGCCGGGGAACGGGACAAATTGCAGACAGTCCTCCGCTCCATCGGTGACGGCCTCTGCGTGGTCGATGGACACTGGAACATCGTGCTGTTGAATCCCGAGGGCGAACGGCTGTGGGGTCTGACCGAAAAAGAGGTCGTCGGTCGCCGGCTGCACGACATGATTTCCTTGTCCTACGGCACGAAGCTGACGGAACCGATCTTCACCCAGATTCTGCTCGACGACACTGCGCAGGGAGGCTCGTTCCGGACCGATGACGGGCTGTTAACCTCGATCACCGGGCGTTCGTTTCCGGTGTCGTGCGTCTTGGCGCCAATCGTCCACGAGAACCGCTCCGCCGGAGCGGTTCTCGTGTTTCGCGACATTACGGACCGCAAACAGACGGAGGACATCCGTCGTCACACGGAAAGTTTGCTGCGGCGACAACAGACCACCCTCCTTGAACTGACACGGAACAGCCTTATTCAGAGCGGCGTTCTGGAACCGGCGTTGCAGGAAATTACCCGCGCGACGGCGGTGACCCTCGGAGTGAGCCGAACCAGCATCTGGATGTTGAGTGAAGACCACGGTTCAATCCGATGCAAAGATCTCTATGAATCCTCGAAGCACAGCCACTCCTCAGGGATCGAGCTCCAATCGATCCACTTTCCCGAATACTTCCGTGAATTGCTTTCTGAGCGCGTGATCGATGCCTCGGATGCCAGAAGCGACCCTCGCACCCGTGAGTTCACTGCCAGCTATCTCGAGCCTCTCGGAATCGGCGCCATGCTGGACATCCCGATTCGCTTCAAAGGAAAACTCGTCGGAGTGCTTTGCAACGAGCATGTCGGCCAACCTCGCACCTGGATGCTGGAGGAACAGCAGTTCGGCCATGCGATCGCCTCTCTGGTCTCCCTGGCTCTTGAAGCCGTCGAACGGCTTCACGCCGAAGGAGCCCTGCGAAAGAGCGAAGGCCGGACGAGACTGATCATCGACACCGCGCTCAGCGCGGTGATCAGCATGGACGAACAGGGTATTATCATCGGCTGGAATACACAGGCTGAACAGATATTCGGATGGACGCGCCAGGAGGCAATCGGCCGCCTCATGGCGGAGACCATTATTCCACCCGGGCAGCGTGAAGCCCACCAACGCGGACTCCGGCAGTTCTTCAAGACCGGCGAAGGTCCGATCTTGAACAAACGAATCGAAATCACCGCCTTGCGGCGCGACGGCACGGAATTCCCGATCGAGCTGGCCGTGACGCCGCTGCGTCTCGAAAATGCCTATACATTCACCGCGTTCGTGGTGGACATTTCAGAACGAAAAGAGGCGGAAGAGGCCCTGCGCACAAGCGAAGCTCGGTTGACCATGACCGTGCAGGGCTCACACATCGGAATCTGGGACTGGAACCTCACCACCGGCGCAATCTATTTCTCCCCGCAATGGAAGAACCAGCTCGGCTACGAAGACACCACGCTCCCCAATAGCTTCGACGAATGGCGGACGCGAATCCATCCTGACGACCAATCGTTCGTTCAGGCAACCATCCAAACCTGTCTGGATGGCCACCGATCCCAGTTCGAACTTGAACATCGCCTCCGACATCGAAACGGCTCCTATCGATGGATCCTGTCTCGGGGCAGCCTGATTCGAGACGTCTATGGCGTGACCGCGCGCATGGTCGGCATCCACATCGATACCACCGACCGGAAGCAGACCGAGCAGGAACTCCGTGCGGCGAAGGAAGCCGCAGAGGCCGCCAGCAAAGCAAAGAGCGAGTTTCTGGCCAACATGAGTCACGAAATCCGCACTCCCATGAACGGAGTATTGGGCACAACCGAACTGCTGCTCAACAGTGCGCTGACGGACAAACAGCGACATCTCGCGTCGACCGTGCATCGTTCCGGAAGAACGCTGCTGGCCATCATCAACGACATTCTGGACTTTTCAAAAATCGAAGCCGGGAAACTCGATTTGGAATGCGTCGATTTCGACCTGCTCCCGGTGCTCGAAGAATCGCTTGAGCTGTTCGGCGAAGCGGCCCGTCGAAAACAGCTTCGCCTTTCTCAACACATCGACGACGCAGTCCCACGCTACCTCAAGGGCGACCCGGTCCGATTCCGCCAGATCCTCATGAACCTGCTGAGCAATGCGATGAAATTCACCGAAACTGGGGGCGTCTCGTTGAGCGCCGAGTATGTGGAAGGCACCACCACCCAGGCCCTGCTACGCTTCGCCGTGACCGACACCGGCATCGGCATTCCGCCCGCGGCCAAGTCACGCATCTTCGACGCATTCTCTCAGGCGGACGGTTCGACCACCAGACGATACGGCGGCACCGGTCTGGGCCTCTCCATTGCCAAGCAGCTGGTCGGCCTCATGGGTGGGACCATCACCGTGGACAGCACACCGGGAAGCGGCTCGACCTTCGCGTTTACGACCCGGTTCGATTTACAACCCCTGGGGTCTGGCTTCTCAACCAAGCTGGCGCCGTACATACACTGGACCGATCCCCTCGTCTCGCCCAGACAGACGAGCGACACCCCTTCCCTCCGGGTAAGTGAAGCGGGAGCAGCAGCGCCAAGTCCCAAACAAAGCGGGCGAATTCTGTTGGCCGAAGACAGTCCCGTCAATCGTGAGGTGGCCGTCGGCATGTTGGAGCAACTGGGCTATGAAGTGGAGGTGGCGGAAAACGGCCGGCAGGCCCTCGCGGCCGCCGAACGCGACCGTTTCGACATCGTGCTGATGGACTGCCAGATGCCTGAAATGGACGGGCTCACGGCCACCGGAGAAATTCGCCGTCGCGAAACAGCCTCCGGTCGGCGTCGGCTCCCCATCATTGCCTTGACGGCGCATGCCATGCAGGGAGACCGTGAACAATGCCTCACCGCCGGCATGGACGATTATCTGAGCAAACCATTCACCCAGATGCAGTTGCAGGGAATCGTCCGCAAATGGCTGAGTCACCATGAGCCTCCCTCGCTGGCCATACAGCCGAACACGACCGCTCCCGGGAACCAATCCGTGCCGCCTCAACCCACGACTGAGCCGGCAGCGGACACCCTATCTGCATCGCCCGGCATGGATCTCAAGGCCCTGGATGGCATCCGTGCGTTGCAACGTCCCAACCGGCCGGACGTGCTGGCCTCTGTGCTTCGCAAGTATCTCGACAATTCGCGAGAAAGCGTGGAGGCACTCCGTGACGCGATCCGCGCCAACGACCCGATGGCCCTGGAAGCAATCGCCCACCGCCTCAAATCAAGCAGCGCGCAACTCGGCGCCATTACGGTGGCCGCCTGCTGCAAAGAGCTCGAAAGCATGGGGAACAGAAAAAATCTCATCGATGCCGACCGGATGTTTGTCCAGTTGGAATCCGACTATCGCGCCGCTTGTACCGTCTTTCGAAATGAGATCGCCAAGGAGAAACAGACATGAACCCGCTGATACCCGGACGAGCACCCTATGCACTGATTACGGACGACGACATCATCATCCGTATGTTCGCCCGGGAGGCGCTGGAGCAAGCCGGGTGGGTCGTCGAGGAGGCTCAAAACGGAGTTGAAGCCTGCGAACTTTTCCAGAAGTGTCCGCCGGACGTGGTACTGCTGGACGTCATGATGCCCGGAATGGATGGATTCGCCACCTGTGCGGCATTACGCCGGCTTCCGGGCGGCGAACATACCCCCATTCTTATCATGACTGGACTTGACGACTTTGAATCGATTACGAAGGCCTACGATGCCGGCGCGACCGATTTTATCGTCAAACCCCTGAATGCGATGCTGCTGACCCACCGGATCCGCTATATGGTGCGCGCCGACCAGGTGCTCCAGGAACTCCTGAAAAGCCAGGCCACGCTCGTGCAAGCCCGCGATGCTGCGATTGAAGGCGCCCGACTCAAATCCGAATTTCTCGCCACCATGAGTCACGAAATCCGTACCCCCATGAACGGCGTCCTGGGCATGACAGATTGGTTGCTGGACACGCCCCTTACCGCCGAACAGCTTGACTGCGCCCAGACGATCCGCTCATCGGGCGATGCCTTGATGGTCATCATCAACGACATTCTGGACTTTTCCAAAATCGAATCCGGGAAATTGTCCCTTGAACTGCTGGACTTCGACTTACCCATTTTTCTAGATCGTGTCCTAGCACTCTTTGGGGAACGAGCACAGCGGAAAGGATTGTTGCTGACTTCGAGGATCGCCGAGGACGTGCCCGCCCGCTTGTGCGGTGACCCGGCGAGGCTGCAACAGATCCTCAGCAATTTGCTTGCGAACGCCATCAAGTTCAGCGAGCACGGATCCGTCTCCCTCCTCGTGGAGCGCGATCAGCGGCCACCCGCACAAGGCCTTGAGTTTTCCGCGGCCAGGTATGGCGAATTGTCGGCCCTGCAGGAGCAAGTCACGCATATCCGATTTTCCGTCTCGGATAATGGAATCGGGATCGAGCCCAGCGCCTTTTCGAAATTATTCCAGCCGTTTGTCCAGGCTGACGGGTCCACCACCAGGAAATATGGCGGAACCGGGCTGGGACTGGCCATCTGCAAACAGCTGGTTGAATTGATGGGTGGGCACATCGGAGCGGAAAGCAAACCAGGATCAGGCTCCGTCTTTCGATTCACCGTGCCGCTTCAGCAACAATTACCGAACAGCCACTCCACCAGGCAGGCCGCCTAAACACCAAGCCTCAAGACTCCCATAACACCGCCCTCTACCCCCTCCGGCCTATCAGCGCAGCCACCATCACCACGCCAACCGTGTATCTATTAAGATACTCAATGCGTGAATTCTATGATACGGTCGCGCGAAGTACATCCATACGAATTACTATTAGATTGAAATAATGAGTAAAAGTGTATGGCTTAAACTTTGCTTTACTTCGTGCTGCGCACATAGTATACAAAAGCGGTCGAACGGTCTTCTTGCTAGCCTTCTTCTTCAGCATGCATATGGCGTCTCACACTTTTCTCACCTGGTAGGAAAAACCATACAGCCAAGGATCACACCAGTGCATTGCCTGACATTCGACATCGAAGAACATTTTCAGGTTTCCCGTTTCGACTCGCCGATTCGTCGACGGCACTGGGGATCATTTGAAAGTCGAGTCACCCCAAACACCTGCAAGGTACTGGATCTCCTCGCCCGCTACCAGACCAGGGCAACCTTCTTCGTCTTGGGATGGGTTGCGGAGCGTCATCCCGGGCTCATCAAGCAGATCGCCGAATGCGGTCATGAAATTGCCTCCCATGGATATAGCCATGAGCTGGTCACCGCCCAGACGCCTGAATTGTTTCGTGCAGACGTGAGAAAAGCCAAACAGATCCTGGAAGACCTCACAGGCTCTCCGATCCAGGGCTATCGCGCGCCGGGCTTCACCATTACACGTGAAACGCTGTGGGCCTTGCCGATTCTGGCGGAGGAAGGTTATACCTACGACTCCAGCGTCGTCCCCATCCGGCACGACCATTGCGGCCTACCGGGGTCCGATCCCTGGCACCATCTGAGACAGACCTCTTCCGGCCCCATTTGGGAAGTCCCCCCATCCACGGTCAACCTCGGCGGAGTGCGGTTTCCCATTGCCGGTGGCAGCTACTTTCGCCTTCTCCCCTTTGCCGCACTCTGCGGGCTGTTGAGACGGATTGAACACAAAGGGCGTCCTCTGGTCATGTATTTCCATCCGTGGGAGCTCGATCCTCTACAGCCGCACATGGAAGGGCCGATGCTCTCCCAACTCTTCCACTATCTAAACCTCGACAAGATGGAGTTCCGGATCTCTACATTGATGAATACATTCCGATTCGGACCCATCGCCGAACAGATCGACCTTTCGCCGATCATGCCTTTCGATCCGACGATCTTCCCAGCTCTTCCTCCTGCCGAAATCGCGCAAGACGTGGCGTAGCCACGTCGAAACTTCCTACGCAGGCATCGCCTGGCCCACCGACAATGCGCTATGGCTCCCGTTGCGACAAAGTAAGGATTGCAGTGTGTCTGCGGTTTGAGTACGGTAGGGGTCGCCTTCGGACAAATCCAGCACGAAGCTTTCACGGAGAATGACCATGCATCACGGGAATAGGAACCGGCGACAGCAGTCGCCCAACACAGCGGGCCTGGCATGGGCACTAGCCTGCGTTATCTTAATACCCGCAGCGGCTACGGGGCAGAGCCTGGACGATACCGTGCAGTTCATCAGCGACATGGCCAATACCCACGGTTTTGTCAGGAGCCTGAGCTGCAGAAATCCGAAGGCAGGAAAACCGACGAAAATGACCGAGATCTACAGTGTCATTCCAACCGGCACCAAACTCGGCACGGTCGAACTCAATCACGGACATGATGAGGTTAATACCGGCTTCACGCACTTCGATCTGCACGATATCGACACGATCGAGTATCAGGGCCAAGACACGAAAGAGAACAACCTGGTCCTATATGGCGTCCGCATCACGTGCAAGAGCAGCGGCCCCTGCATCATGAAGACCAGTTTCTGTACCGGAACCGTCACCGAACTCGAAGCGCAGTTCCCCGAAGATACCCTGCTGTTTCGCTCCGCCTCTCATGCCGAGCGAATGACCAAGGCGCTCACTCACTTTTTAGGATTAGTCCGCGCCCAACAGCAGAACCAACCCTTCTGACCGAAATCGGTCTGCTCCGGACCGACACTCGTGAAGAGATCGGCCCGGACACACGGTTGTCTCACCTACTCAATAATCGTCACGGTCATTTCAACCCGCTCGATCGGGTTATCGCACGGCCCCTTGTCCGCAGGACTCGGTGCGCCGGTCTGGCACATGACTCGCGGCAACGCCACGATCTTGTCCGCCACTCCGATACCTTTGACGACCTCGCCGAAGATCGTATATTTCCGATCTAAGAATCGGGACTCCTCCACGACGACAAAAAACTGAGATCCTGCACTGTCCGGATCCTGAGCGCGAGCCATGGACACCACGCCACGCTTGTGAGGGAGATCGCTAAACTCGGCTTTCACATTATTTCCGGGGCCGCCCTGGCCATACGTCCCCTTCTTCAGCGAATCTTTTGTATTGGGATCGCCGCCTTGGATCATGAATCCCGGGATCACCCGGTGGAAAATTGTGCCGTTATAGAATCCCGACTTGGCCAACGTGATGAAATTCGCGACATGCTTCGGGGCGACATCGGGAAGAAATTTGATCTCGATATCGCCGAACTTCGTCTTGATGACCGCACGCGCGTTACTCGCACTGACAGATTCGCTTCCGGCCGGAGCGGCATCGGCGGCCAGGCCGATTCCCGCGATCCCGACTGTCATGAACAGACTCATCATTCCCGCGATTCTTAAACGATTGCTCCATCGCTGCTGCGCCATCACCATGCCTCCTTCTAGTCGGTCCGCGACCTCTTGCTCACGCCAACTGCGTCAACGCTTCCTTCGCCGCCATTTGCTCTGCTTCTTTCTTACTGCGACCGCGCCCGATCCCTCGCATGACTCCCTGAATGGTCAGCTCGACCTCAAAGACTTTCTCATGATCAGGACCCGATTCCCGAACCGTCTCATACTGCGGCAAACTTTCATACCGTTTCTGACAGACCTCCTGCAGCTGCGTTTTGTAATCCTCCATTCCCGGCCGGGCCTGCTCAGCGCGCGTCGCCAGCAATTCCTCCTCCAGCACCTGCAAGGTGAATTTTCGGCTGGCCTCAAGCCCACCGTCCAGGTAGATGGCTGCGATTAACGCTTCGAGGGCATCGGCCAACAGAGAATGCTTCTCACGCCCTTTCGAGAGCTCTTCGCCTTTCCCCAGTCGCAACAGCCGACCCAACTTCATACGTCTGGCGGCCTTCGCGAGTGACGCCTCGCTGACCAGGTGCGCCTTGAGCTTGGAAAGCCCGCCCTCGTTGCTGCCTGGAAACTCGGCGGCGAGATACTCGCTCATAACAAGCGAGAGCACCGCATCGCCGAGAAACTCCAGGCGTTCGTTCTGGGTTCGATCTCTGCTGCGCCGCTCGTTTGAGTAAGACTTGTGAGTCAGAGCTTCTTCCAGCAGGCGAGGCTGATGGAAGCGGTAGCCGAGAAGGCGCTGGACCGCCTCGATTGACGTTGCCGGCGTCATACGACCTGACTCAAGCCCTGAAGTGGATTACTGATCACACCTGCGAAAGAGCAGGCAAGCGTTGACCCCGCCGAAGCCGAAGGAATTTGAAAGGACCACCTGAGTCTGGACCGGACGCGCCGTATTGGGCACATAGTCAAGATCGCAGGCGGGATCGGGATGATCCAAGTTGATCGTGGGAGGCAACATGCCATGATGCAGCGCCAAAATGCTAAACACCGCCTCAATACCGCCGGCCGCACCCAAGAGGTGTCCCGTCATGGATTTCGTCGAACTGACAGGAATCCGGTAGGCTTGCTCCCCAAACACATGTTTGATGGCCTTAGTCTCGATGGCATCCGCCATGGTAGACGTGCCGTGGGCGTTAATATAGCCGATGTCCGTCTTGGCCACACCCGCATCCTTCAAGGCCATCTCCATACAACGGACCGCCCCCTCCCCTTCTTCCGGCGGGGCGGTAATGTGATATGCGTCGCTGTTCATAGCGTATCCGATCACTTCGGCATAGATGCGGGCGCCGCGCGCGCGGGCATGCTCAAGTTCTTCAAGCACCACCACGCCTGCCCCTTCACCCAATACGAACCCGTCTCGATCTTTGTCGAACGGGCGGCTGGCCTTCGTCGGGTCGTCATTTCTGAAAGAGAGGGCTTTCGCCGAGGCAAACCCTGCTACACCGAGCGGTGTAATCGCCGCCTCAGCACCGCCGGCAATCATCACATCCGCATCGTCGCGCTGAATGAGTCGGTAGGCATCGCCGATACAGTGATTACCGGTAGCACAGGCCGTCACGGCGCAGGAGTTCGGCCCTTTAGCGCCGACTCGAATCGCCACCTGCCCGGAGGCAAGGTTGATGATCGTCATCGGAATGAAGAACGGAGAGACCCGCCCGGGTCCCTTCTCCCTGAGTACGTCGTGATAATGTTCGATCGACCCCAGCCCGCCGATACCGGACCCGATGTAGACTCCGACCCTCGTAGCTTCTTCAGGCGCGACCTTGAGTTTCGCATCATCCACCGCCAGCTGACTCGCCCCCACCGCATAGTGGATGAAGGTGTCCATCTTCTTGATTTCTTTTTTCTCGATGAACTGAGCCGGGTCGAAATCCTTCACCTCTCCGGCAATCTGCGCATCGTAGCCGGTCGGATCGAATCGCGTGATTCGGCCGATCCCCGACTCTCCGGCGCACAGCGCTTTCCAGGTCTTCTCCACCCCGGTTCCAAGCGGAGTGACCAGTCCGAGACCGGTCACCACCACACGTCTGGCAGGTCGATCGTGCATACCTACGGTTCCGTTATGCCTTCTCTTTAATATAATCCAGCGCTTTGCCGACCGTGAGGATCTTTTCGGCATCCTCATCGGGGATTTCGATCTCGAACTCTTCTTCCAGAGCCATGACCAATTCAACCGTGTCGAGCGAATCGGCGCCTAAATCCTCGACGAAATGGGCCTCGAGCGTCACTTCTTCTTCCTCGACCCCCAACTGCTCGGCAATAATTTTCTTCACCCGTTCATCTACTGTTGCCATGGACTTGCCCACCTCCTTCCCCATCTTACTTGACCTCCACATTCCTCACCGGGAGATTCCGGATCGAGGACACCAACCCGGACACCCGATCCAACTCACTTATACCATGAGCATGCCGCCGTTCACGTGCAACACTTGTCCCGTAATATACGACGCTGCATCCGACACCAGAAACCGAACCGCCGCTGCAATGTCGGAGGGAAGCCCCAGGCGACCCAGCGGAATCTGCTTCTGCAATGCGTCCTTGACCTCCGGCGACAACCCCTGGGTCATCGCCGTATCGATAAAGCCCGGCGCCACTGCATTCACCGTCACCGCCCGGCTGGCATATTCGCGCGCGACCGTTTTGGTGAACCCGATCACCGCCGCCTTGGACGCCGCATAATTCGCCTGTCCCACATTCCCCATCGCCCCGACGATCGAGGCAATGTTGACGATTCGCCCAGACCGTTGTTTCGTCATCGGGAGCAGGACCGCTTTCGTGCAATGAAACGTCCCGTTCAAATTGACCTGCAGAACCAGGTTCCAATCTTCTTCCTTCATTCTAAGCAACAATCCATCACGGGTAATACCGGCGTTATTGACCAAAATATCTATCTTCCCCCATTCCTGCATCACCTGATCGGCCATCGCCTTGGCATCGTTCCAATCGGACACGTTCACCTTCACACTGAGCGCCCGTCGCCCTAGCTTTTGGATCGCCGCTACTGCGTCCTGCGAACGCGCCGGATCGAGGTCGGCAACCGCAATGTCTGCTCCGTCCTCGGCCAACGCTTCTGCAATGGCACGTCCGATTCCCTGCGCCCCACCGGTGACAATCGCTACTTTTCCCTGTAATGACATCAGTCTGCTCCCCACAATCTCCACTCGTCTTACGCCCGACTGTTCACGCCCAGCGTCGTCAGCGTCGCCTCCAGCGACGTCGGATCATTGACGTTCGCCGTGACGACGCCAGGAAGAATCCGCTTCACCAACCCCGTCAGCACGCTTCCCGGCCCGATTTCGACAAAAGTCGTGACACCGAGCCTGGCCATCGTCTGCACCGACTCTTCCCACCGCACCGATGACGGCAACTGCCGAACCAGTGAGGCCCGGATGTCTTCGGATCGTTGCAGGGCCGTGGCTTCCGCATTATTCACCAACGGCACGGTCAAATCACGCCAGGCCACTCCATCGAACTCCGCTGCGAGCCGGTCTGCCGCCTTCTGCATGAGCGGCGTATGCACCGGGACGCTGACCGGAAGTGGAATCGCTTTTTTACATCCCTTGGTTTTGGCAATCTCGATGGCCCGTTCGACTGCGGCCTTCTCTCCGGCGATCACGACTTGCCCGGGAGAATTAAAATTCGCCGCCGACACCACGCCGACCGAAGCGGCCTCCTGACAGACGGCCCTGACCACGTCGGCAGTAAGCCCCAATAAGGCCGCGACGAGTCCGGTTCCGGGCGGAACCGCTTCCGACATGTAGCGCCCTCGCTTCTGCACGAGGGCCACCGCATCCGGAAACGACACCCCGCCGGCCGCATAGACCGCCGAATATTCACCGAGACTATGCCCTGCCACGGCCAGCGGCTTCAACCCGGCCGGCTCCAATGCCTTGAGCGCCGCCGCGCTACTCACCAGCAACGCCGGCTGGGTATTCTCCGTCAAATTCAACCGTTCAGCCGGACCTTCAAAACAGAGCTGGGCGACGTCGTATCCAAGAATCGAGGAGGCCTCATCGTAGACCGCCTTGACCGCCGGAGACGCCTCGTAAAACCCGCGCCCCATTCCTACAGACTGCGACCCCTGTCCGGGGAACAAAAACCCAATTTGTGACGCCATCATAGCCGCGTAAGGTATCGTAGAAACCACGCTCAATGTCAACGGGAAAAAGCTGCACGAACCTCATGCATCAGTCGCGACCGACCGGCCACGACCAGGCGCTCCCCGACTACCAGCGGACCAATGCTGAGGCCCAGGTCAGCCCGGCCCCGAAGGCGCCGAACATCACCAGCTGCCCTTCTTTGACCCGTCCATCCCGCACCGCTTCATCCAAGGCGATAGGAATCGACGCGGCGGAGGTGTTGCCGTAGCGATCCATATTCAACACCACTTTTTCCAGCGGCAGATGCAGCCGATCGGCAACCGCTCTAATGATCCGGAGGTTGGCCTGATGGGGAATATAGACATCGAGCTCGTCGACCGACAGATGATGCGCGGCAAGTGTCTCCCGCGCCACCTCCTCAAGAGTCCGCACCGCCACTTTGAACGTTTCATTGCCCTTCATCTTAATGTACTGCGAGCGCTCGCTCACCATGGCCTCTGAAGGGGGAATGCGCGTTCCACCGCCGGGCACCACAATCAAATCAGAGAGGCTTCCATCCGAGTGCAGGTGAGTGGACAGCACCCCGCGATCACCTTCCGATGCACTCACGACCGCCGCACCGGCGCCGTCCCCGAACAGAATACAGGTATTGCGATCCGTCCAATCCGTAATGGTCGACATCACTTCCGATCCTACGACCAGAACATGCCGCATACCGGTTCGAATATAGGCATCGGCCACTCCGAGCGCGTAGACGAATCCGCAGCAGGCGGCAGACACGTCGCAAGCCGCCGCGCGGGTCGCTCCCAGCCGGTGCTGGAGCAGGCAGGCTGTGGAGGGTAACGGCATGTCTCCCGTGCAGGTGGCCAGAAGGATCATGTCGAGTTCATTGGCTGAAATGCCTGCGGCTTTCAAGGCGCGTTCCGCGGCAATCAGGCCCAAGTCGGAACAGGCCTGCCCCTCGGCGGCAATGCGACGTTCGCGAATACCCGTGCGCTCGCGAATCCACTCATCGGACGTCGCGACCAGTTTTTCCAAGTCAGCATTGGTCATCACCCGTTCCGGGGCGTACGACCCGGTTCCGGTGATTCGCGCTCGTATCACGCCTGTTTCCCTTCCGGTCGTTCGTCCTGATGCCGTCTCAAGCTTTCCTCAATGTCGCGCTGAATCAATTCGTCCAGCCTGGTCTCGGCTAAGCCCTTCGCGCGTCGAATCGCATTCTTGATCGCCTTGGCGGAGGACCGGCCATGACAGATCATGGTGGTCCCGTTGACTCCGAGCAGGGGCGCGCCCCCGAACTCGGCATAATCGATCTTCCGTTTCAGATTCAGCAACGGCTTCGCAATCAGCGGGTAGGCCAATCGTCCGAGCCATGAGCCGGAGATCTCCTTCATCAAGAGCTTCTTGATGACGTCCGCAACTCCTTCGGAGATCTTGAGCGCCACATTGCCGATGAATCCATCGCAGACCACCACATCGGCATTGCCGCTGTAGACTTCCCGCCCCTCGATGTTGCCGATGAAATTCAGCGGACTGGCCTTCAGGAGCTTAAAGGCTTCTTTGGTGACCTCGTTACCCTTGCTGTCTTCCTCTCCGATGCTCAAGAGCCCTACGCGCGGATTCGGCTTGGCATATACGTGCTTGGCGAATTCGTTCCCCATCAGAGCGAATTGCTCAAGATGCTGTGCCGTGCAATCGACATTCGCCCCGACATCGAGCATCACCGCACTACCCGTCAAGGTGGGCAGCATCGTGGCGATTGCCGGACGTTCCACCCCCTTGATCAATCCGAGCACAAAAAAAGAGGCGACCATACTCGCGCCGGTATTCCCCGGACTCACCACCGCATCGGCTTCACCGGATTTCACCAACTCGGTGGCCACCCAGATGGACGAGTCACGCTTCTTTCGTGCCACGGTCGCCGGCGACTCGTGCATCCCCACCACCTGCGGGGCATGGTGGATCGTGATCCGGGCATCGGCACACGCAAGTTTTTGACATGCGGCGGCCAGCTCATCCTGCTTGCCGACCAGAATGATCCCGACACCCAGTTCTTGCGCGGCTTGCATCGCGCCTTCAATGACCGGGGCCGGTCCGTGGTCTCCGCCCATCGCATCGACGGCAATCTTCATGTGCGGTTAGCGGTCCACGGATAGAGATGTGAAGAATCGTGTAGAGACGCCTTGCCGGCCAGGACCTGAACGGCCTCACGCATGACATAGCGTCGGATCGTGATCACGGTGCACAATTGTACCCGAATCACGCCTGGAAAATAAAACTCGGCTAGCTTTCCTCGACGACGATGACGGCCTTCCCCTTATACGTCCCGCAATTCATGCAGGTATAGTGCGGCAACTTTAATTCGTGACATTGCGGGCACAACGAAAACCCAGGGGGAACCAGCCTGGTCTTGGCCGTTCTCCGCATATCCCGCCGGGACCGTGAATGCTTGTGTTTTGGATTTGCCATGACGACTCCTTACAACGGGTACATGCCCCGATTAACAGACTATGCGTTTCCACCTTTGGACAGGCGCCCCCGCAGCACACGGAAGGGACTCGGCCCTTGCTCCGGCGGGCAACCGCAGCGACGCTCATTAAGATTCTGGCCGCACTGCGGACAGAGACCAAGGCAATCTTCCCGACATAACGGCTGCATCGGAGCAGCCAGGATCACCTGCTCGCGCACCATAGGAACCAGGTCGAGGTGGTCACCCTGATACAGATAGACTTCGTCCGCCTCTTCCACCTCGTCAACAGGCTCAACCGGCTGGACACCACGCCTCGGCCCTCTCCGGCCCTGTTCCGTTGAAGCCGGCTTGATGGCCAGGTCCGCCTGCGGAAGATACTCTGCATAGAGAGTCACAAAAAGCGGATCGGAATATTCCGTGAGACAGCGGACACACTGACGTATCGCCGTTCCTTCCAACGTGCCGGTGACCGTGATCGGACCGTCATGGCGGACAAGCTCCAATTGAATCGCAAGCGGCCCCTCAAACCTCTCTTCTGGCTCATCCAAGCCGAGCTCAGTCCCCGTGGCCTCGCACGACAAAGACAATCCTTCTGGGGCGATATCGACAATCGCTGGGTGAAGCGTATCCATCAGCACCGTCAAGACGGGAAGCGCCGCCCCCGAACTGAGCGGAAGACAGACTGCCCGGCTACTAGATCCAAGACTCACCAACACCTATCCCTCGCCCTATCGCTCTTCAGCGAAACTCACCAAGGCGATCTGACGCGCCCGCTTTACCGCCACCGTCAACACGCGCTGGTGCTGCAGGCAATTTCCGGAAATGCGGCGTGGGACGATTCGGCCGCGCTCAGTCAGAAAATTCCGCAACAGGCCGACATCCTTGAAGTCAATCGGCGCCTTATCGACACAAAACCGGCACGGCTTGCGGCGCTGAAAAAACCGACCGCCTCCGCCTCCGCCATTCCCGCGATCTCCTCGTTCCATACTCGCCTCCGTCTGCTACAGCTGTTCGTCTTCGTAAGAAGGTTCTTCGTGTAGGCCGCCGCTCTCGCCTCCTGCCTCGCTCCGCTTCGGCAGGAAGGTCACGCCTTGGGCCACGACTTCGTGTTTGCTGCGTTTCTGTCCGTCTTCGGTCTCCCAACGGCGCTGCTGGAGCCGGCCATCGATAATGACGCCGTTGCCCTTGCTGAGATACTGCCCGCAATGTTCCGCCTGTTTCCCGAACACCACGATGTCGATGAAACAGACCTCTTCCTTGAGTTCATCCCCCTGCTTGAACCGCCGGCTGGTCGCCAACCCAAAGCTGGCAACCGGCGTTCCGCTGGGCGTATAACGCAACTCGGGATTGCGGGTCAGATTCCCGACCAGGATGACTTTATTGAACCCCGCCAACGGTGGCTCCTTGTGGTGCGACCACGGGGGCACCTCTGGGCGGAGCAGGCTCCTGCTCCAACTTCACGGTCAGAAACTTAATGATGGAATCTTCAAGTCGGTAGGCGCGTTCTAGTTCGGCGATGACCGCTCCAGGGCCCTTGAAGTAGAAGTAGACATAGGTGCCCTTGCGCTCGCGCTTGATCTCGTAGGCGAGTTTCTTACGGCCCCAATTTTCGGCCCGTTCGAGCGAGGCGCCGTTCTTGGTCACGGTGCCCTTCATTTTTTCAATCAATGCAGTGGTTTCTTCGTCGCTTAAGGTCGGACGAATGATAAACAGGGACTCGTAGAGTTCCATGCAGAATCCTCCTGGGCATCGGCCCCCATTCTTAGATGGGAGCGAGGTGTAGGTACGCCGGTCAGGCCGGGACGAGCTGGGCAAGGTAGCACAGCGTCAAAGAATGTGTCAAACCGGTGAGCGGATGTTTCAGGACATCCCCTCCGGCCCGGCACAGCAATCAGGGCCTCACGACTTCTTCCTGAACTGCGGAGGGGCGTGGGACGGCGGGGTCGGACGAGGTCCCGGCGTACCGGATGGCGGGCGAACCGCACCGAATCCACCATATCCACCGTACCGACCGAAACCCAGCGGGCCGTAGGGGCCGCCATAGTACCCGAGTGGCGGCCCCCAATAGCCGTAGCCATAACCGATCCCATAGCCCGGACCATAGCCGGGACCGGGCCAGTAGGAATAGGACTGACTGCCGGCATAGCCGGGATCCACCAGAAAGTCACTCTGTGCCAATCGCTCCGTCTGATGAACCGATTGCGCACAACCCGCCAGGAGCAGAATGGCACAGAGCACGATGAGCCCGGACACCAATCGAGTCATGACTGCATCCTCAGAGACCTGACACGTCACTTTCCTTCATTCAGACACAGACGATCGCATCGAATCAATACTTCTTCTGGAACTGTGGCGGCGCATTGGCCGGCGGGGTCGGGCGTGGGGCGGGTGCATTCGACCGCTGACCGCCGACGCCATAGCCGCCCCCATGCCACCCATAGCCGGAACCATAGTAGCCGAAGGGATTCCACCAGAATCCAGGGCCGTTCCAATAGGACGACGATTCGGGATAACCGGGATTCATGTGGGCGCCCACAGATCCAAGACGCTCTCCCTGGTGAAACGATTGCGCACAAGCCGTCATGAACATCAGAGCAGCGGCACCGAATAGGAACGCAACGGTTCGTCCCATGCCACACCTCCTAAAAATGATAGGACAGGCCGACAAAGAGTTGATGGGCTCGATAGGTCGCATCGAAGCCGCCGACCGGCCCGAACGCCCCGCCGAAACGAAACGTCGAGTCCGTGTATTTATATTCGGTAAACATCGCCACCTTGGGCGTGACGAATGCTCGAATTCCGACGAGGACATTCCCGCCGACCGATACTTGCGTGTCACTCTCCGTGGTCGAGGAGCGGCCGAGTCGCGCGACAAGCAGGGCCGGCCCCCCGCCGAGATAGGGCTGCCAGGTCGCGCCGGGATAGCGCAACACTACATGGCCGCCGATGTTGGTCACGGAAAGGTGGATCCCCGGAACATCGTCCAGATTTTTGATGTGCGGGGTACTATGCGAGACATCCAGTTCAAGCCCGAAGATGCCATGCGAAGGGAAAAATCCCAGCTTGCCTCCGAAGGCCGGACTCGTTTTTAGATTGAAGTTCGGCGCATCCAGACCAGCCAGCGTCCCGCTCCCGCGGACATTCCGGAGGGGATCGGCAAAGTTCACGCCCAGCTGCGCGGCCGCATACCATTCAGCCTGGATCGGAGAGGGAGAAAACAGGAGAACCCACCAGCTCAGCAGCCCCGCCCCCACTGCTCTGCGCACAAACCTGATCCACACCATGGTGCATACTCCATGGGCGAGGCTTATTGGGATCATATCAGGCAATCTGCGCGGCAGACTGGACAAATTTGGCTTGATCGACTGAGGGATGTCGAATGCGTCACGGACGACACGCCATTCGTTCGGGAACTGGGATGGTGAGAGAATTATGCAGCCATCCTGCTAAGGCTCATTTCGGACGGAGGAATTATAGAGCAGATACAATGCGATCCCGCCGACCACGGCAATGCCCAACCCCGCCAGAGCACGTGTACCGAAACTCAGCGGCCCCACGACAAACTCCGCGAAGCGCGGCAATGCTACCGTCGCGACGATGACCAGCAATAGCGCAAGCAGATGAATCCAGAGGTAGATGGGTTCGCCGGGTTTTCGCATAAAGCAGCGTGACGCGTCAGACAGTGTACGAACTTTGGCTCTATTATTCCACCGTAGAACAAGGGGCGCCAGGAGCAAGGGACTGAGACTCAATCGAGGGTGAACCGCTTCGTTTCTTCCAAGTGCTTGCTCAGATAGGGCATGAACGGGGTGCCGCCCGTGCCCACGGCGGTGGGATTGCTGGCGTGTGACTGATGTTGCATGAAGATATACCGCTCGGCGTACCCGATGTGAATGTCTCGAAACTGCGCGAGCAAATCCACACAGGCACAGAAGGCCTTCCATAGATCAGGATGCCTCGTTTTGCGATCGCGCGCATAGCCGTAGAGCAACGGGCGACCCTGCTCATCCGTGCGTGCTTCGAGCGCCGCCAGGAACGCCCTGTGTCGCGGAGGCATGTAGTCGCGCATCTCCACAAGGTACTGCGTCAGGGGATCATCGGCATGGGGAATCCCGAGCCCGGCGTCCAATGCAGGCACAATCGAGCTTTGCGAGCCGGTTTCACCGCGGAATTGTTGAGGTCGCTCTGCGTAGCCTGTGACCCCTTCGTAGACGACTCCCTGAGGCAATGACGGGCTGTTCTTCCAACCATGGATATAGGGCCGCACACGGCGGTAATAGATGTACGGATCACAACGCTCGGGCATGCGAAGCAGCGTCTCCCGCATCGCTTCCTGTGCGGCTGCCAAGGCACGGAGTCCTTGCAGCACATCGTCCGGCTTATTGTCTCGCGCAGCATTGTGAGCCTGCAGCATCCCCACCAACCCCGGTCCTGCCTTCGCCTCAATATCGATATGGATCAGGACGAACCATTCTTCATCCAAGCCCCCAAGAAAATTCTGCAGGAGCACCACGTTGCCCAACTCGATGGGCTTCTGCGGATCGAGACGCCGCCAGTTGTGCAGGGCATAGGAGGCATAGGATAGAACGGGCGGCCGGCCGAGCTGTTGCGCGACGGCAACCCACGGCAGGGCCAGACTGGCCGGGATGAGCGACGCGGGGTGGTCGGGATCTTCCCAGACGAAGGCATGACCGGCAAAGGAGAGGGTGCGCATCGCGCAACGAAAGACATCGAGGCCCCGGTCGTCCGCCACCGGCCCCATGACCTCTCGATGGTCTTGGACGAACGATCGAAATTGTCGCGCCGTCAGGAATTTCGGAAGCTCCGCGCCGATCTGATTCAAGATCGGCTCATCCGGGAGCTGCGCTAACGGATCTGTCGTCGGAAGGAACCCGCGGTCAGGTGAAAGATCGAACTGCGCAAGCGAGAGGGGATGCTGACTAGAGGTCGTCATGGTCTCTCCCACGGGAGATGCACACAATTCACTCTACCACAGTGCGACCATGTCCAGCGAAGCACCACATGGCATCCGGCTAGGGTGCATCCATCGCGGGGCCCAAAAGCAGGTGCCGATGGGAGCTCTACCTCGGTCGCTCTTCTCCCTCTATTTTTTCCCGCACGTTGAATTGATTCATGGCCGTTGCGACGTCGCGATTGAGGAGCAATTCGAGGGCATCGACGGCTCGTTCGAGGCAGGGATCATAGATGGCCCGCTCGTCGGGCGAGATGCGCTCCAACACATAGTCTGCGGAGTCTTGCCGCGGCGCCGGGCGACCGACGCCGATCTTCAGTCGCACGAACTGTGGCGTTCCCAAGGCCTCGATGACAGATTTGATGCCGTTGTGGCCGCCGCTGCCGCCGTCTTGCCTGATCCGCAAACGACCCGGTTCTAAATCCAGATCGTCGTGCACGACCACCAAAGCTTCCGGAGTCAAACCAAGCTCGCGGAGGAGCCCCTTGAGGGGAGGGCCACTGAGATTCATCCAGTCGAGGGTACTGGCGAGTTCGACGAGTTTGGAACCGGCGCGACCCGAGCCTCGCTGGGCCGCGCCTTTCCTGGTGAGACGTATCGACCACCGCGCTGCGGCCCGTTCGATCACCCAACAACCGATATTATGCCGTGTGTCGGCATAGTCGGCTCCGGGATTGCCCAATCCAACGAGCAGGCGCAACGCAATTACTTCTTCTTTTCCGCTTCCTTCTTCGCAGGCGCGGCTCCGGCCTTGGGCGCGGCAGCTCCAGCCTTCGCGTCGCCCGCCTTGCCGGCCTCCGCGCCGGCCGCTCCTTCAGCCACCGCCTTGCCCTTCGCCGCCACCTCAGGCTCCTTGGCGCCTTCAGCGCCAGGTGCTCCGGCGGTGAGCAATGCTTCGAGCTTGGCGTCGGTCATCGGCGCCGCCACGCTCACGACCATGTGCTCGAGGTCATCCAAAAACCGCAACCCCTCGGTCTTCGGAATATCTTTCAGATGGATGCCCTGGTTGATTTGGAGCTGCGATGCGTCGACTTCGATGAAATCGGGCAGGACAGACGGGAGACATTCGATGTGCAGCTGACGCAACACATGATGCAACACCCCGCCTTCTTTCAGCCCAAGCGGCTGACCGCCGGTCAAGTGCACCGGAACTTTGACGCGAATCGGCTTATCCATCGCCACTTCAAAGAAATCCGCGTGCAGGACGCTGCCCGTAATCGGATCGACCTGGAACTCCCGCAGCAACGCGGTACGCTTGGCCTTGCTCTTCGCGCCGTTGATGGCGAGGGAAATGAGCGCGGTGGATCCGGCTTGAGAGCGCAGAATTTTCACCAACTCATCGGGCTTGACTGAGAGCAGGAGACATTCCCCCTGCCCGTACAACACGGCCGGGACCCGACCTGCACGACGAAGTTGACGCGCGGGCCCCTTGCCCCCACCCTCTCTGCTTTCAACGGTTAAATCGAATTTCATGATACTCCTCCTCGACCAGTCGCTCGACGCGGACGGCCTACACGAATAACGAACTTACTGATTCATCTTCATGGATACGCCGAATGGCTTCCCCGAAAAGAGGCGCCACCGACAACACCTTGAGTTTCGGACACTTCTGTTCTTTGCCCCGCAGGGGAATCGAATCGGTCACCAGCACTTCGGTCAAGCCGGATTGTTGGAGCCGCTCCAATGCGGGCCCGGATAACACGCCATGCGAACAACCGGCCCACACTTCACGCGCGCCCTTATCCAGACAGGCCTGAGCGCCCTGAACGATCGTTCCCGCGGTATCGATCATATCGTCGAGGAGCAGCGCGCTCTTACCCTGCACGTCTCCGATGATATTCATGACCTGCGCCTGATTGGGACCCTCGCGCCGTTTGTCGATAATGGCCAGATTGGCCTGCAGGCGCTTTGCGAAGGCTCTGGCGCGCTCCACGCCGCCGGCATCCGGCGACACAACCACCAGATCCGACACCTTCCGTTTCGTGATGTAGTCCATCAACACCGGCAGAGCGTAGAGGTTATCGACTGGAATATTGAAAAACCCCTGGATCTGGCTCGCATGGAGATCCATGGTGAGCACACGATCCGCACCGGCCGTAGTAATGATGTCGGCGACCAGCTTCGCGGAGATCGGCACACGCGGCTGATCCTTGCGGTCCTGCCGGGCATACCCGAAGTAGGGAATCACCGCCGTGATACGGTTGGCCGATGAGCGCTTCAACGCATCGATCATGATGAGCATTTCCATGATCGAATCGTTGACCGGGGAACAGCAGGATTGGGCGACGAAGACATCGGCGCCACGCACGTTCTCTTCCACGCGAATCCGGATTTCCCCGTCGCTGAAGGAGGACACCGTCGCCGCGCCGAGAGGCAGGTCGAGATACGAGCAAATCGCCCGCGCAAGCGCAGGATTGGCGCTGCCCGAAAAGAGCTTGAGTTCCCTGTTCATCCAACCCCTTCGATGCCGTACGAGGCGATGCCTATGCTGTAACGGTGCTTGTCGAGTTCGTAAAAACGGTGGGCACGGCCAGGACCCGCTGTGAGTCCTGCTGACCTCACGCACTTGTCAGGACAAGAGGACGCCTACCGAAGCTCAGCACAATAGCGAAAACGTCGGGAAGTTGTCAACCGATCCGCGGTAGGCAACGCGTCCACCGTGCGATACGTGCAGGGCGCTCAGCCACCTTTTGATAGAGCGTAACCTTGCTCCCTTGACCTTGTTGCCCCTGAGGACTATCGTCTTAGGGGCTCAGGCTGCGCTCGTGACCGGAATACCTGCCGCCGGTACAGCGTAGGTCTTCATTTTCAGGTCACGGGCAAACACAGAGGCCGCCCGCTCCGCGTCGGCCTGCCCGGGAAATATCCCGAACATCGTGGCACCGCTCCCAGACAACAAGGCCGCTTCAGCTCCCTGATTCAGTAATCGGTCTCTGATCTGAGCCAGCACCGGGTGTTGGGCAAAGACCGGCGCCTCAAAATCATTCTCTACCTGGGGAATGATCTCGGACCAATCCACTACGGCGCGGCTGCTCAGTTGCTGCAATGCCGGCGAGAGAGGACGCACCCCCGCCCTGGTGGCAGACAACCGCTGATAGGCCCATTTTGTTTCAACAGGAAAGCCCGGATTCACCAGCACGATCCAGCGATTGCCCGTTACCTGGATTGGCCGCACCTGTTCACCTCGACCGGTGACACAGGCGGCTGGTCCCATAAAAAAGAACGGCACGTCACTCCCCAGCTGTTCCCCTAGCTCCGCCATCTGATCAATCGGCCAGTTCAATCCCAACAGGCGGGTCAAACCGAGGATGGTCGCTGCTGCGTCACTGCTGCCACCCCCCAAGCCGGCACCCAGCGGGATACGTTTAGTCAGGCTGATGGACAGATCGACGGCTCGACCGATTCGCTCCAACACGAGCTGCGCGGCTCGATAGACAAGATTGCTCTGATCGGTCGCCAGCGCGACATGGTCGCAGCGCAAAGCGATACGGGAGGTCTTGCCGGGCTGGACGGTAAGAGTCAGCTCATCGTCAAGTCCGACTGTGTGCATCAGTGACCAGATGGCATGAAAGCCGTCAGGACGCCGGTCGAGCACGCGGAGGATCAGATTCACTTTCGCAGGGGTCAGAACACGCAGGCTGGTAGAGTTCACTCGCAGATTACTGGGCGGCGCTAATCCCGGCCTCCTTTGATTTCGTATTTTTCGAGACGGTACCGGAACGACCGGGTATTCAACCGCAACAACCGCGCGGCTCGCTTCTTGACCCACTGACTCCGTTCGAGCGCTTTCAACAGCAGATCCTTCTCGATCGTGTTGATGAGCCCTTCCAGATCAAGGCCGTCCTCGGGCAACTCAGAGGGCAGAGCCTGCTGGTTGCTCATCGGCTTATGGAGCCATCCGCGAATATCCGCATCCGTCACCGACGATCCCGTTGTGAAGGCCACGACACGTTCGACGACGTTCTCCAATTCCCGAACGTTGCCTCGCCACTCATGCGCCAACAGCACGCGCATGGCCTCCTGGCTCATCGTCGGCACTGGTTTACCACTTTCCTTGGCAAATTTCTCCAGGAAATGTTGGCTTAATAACGGAATGTCGCCGGTCCGCATGCGCAGCGGGGGAAGCTTGATCGGGATTACATCCAGCCGGTAGTACAGATCTTCCCGGAAGGCGCCCTCTGCGACGGCTTTCTCCAAATCACGGTTCGTGGCCGCGACGATGCGGACATCCACCTTCACATCCTGGGTCCCGCCCACCCGCCGGAACTCACGCTCCTGAATCACCCGCAGCAGCTTCACCTGGATGGCGGGTGTCGTATCGCCGATTTCATCGAGGAAGATCGTCCCGCCGTTCGCCACTTCGAACAGACCGGCTTTATTGGAGATCGCCCCGGTGAACGACCCCTTCATGTGGCCGAACAGTTCGCTTTCCAGCAACGTTTCCGGCACCGCGCTGCAGTTCACCGTGACAAACGGCATCGAAGCGCGCGCACTGTTGAAATGGATGGCCCGAGCGACCAATTCTTTACCGGTCCCGCTTTCCCCGCCGATCAACACATTGCTTTTCGAATCCGCCACCTTCTTGACGACGTCATAGACCTTCTGCATCGCCTCGCTCTGACCGATGATCTGAGAGAAGGACGACTGGCTGGCCAGCTCCCGCTTGAGGAGCATATTCTCCGTCGATAACCGGCGCCGTTCGATCGCGTTGCGGATGATCAGTTGCACTTCATCGACCTGGAACGGCTTGGTGAGATAATCATAGGCGCCGTGCTTCATCGCCTCGACGGCGGAGTCGGCGGACGCAAAGGCCGTGATCATGAGCACCACAGTGTCGGGAGAGGCGGCCTTGACGGCCTTCAGCACCTCGAGCCCGCCCACTCTCGGCATCTTGAGGTCGGTGATGACGAGATCGAAGATTTCCTTCTGCAGTTGCGCGATCGCTTCATCTCCGTCCGAGGCCACGGTCACGGCATAGCCGGCCCGTTTGAGCATGATGCTCAACACCTCGCGCAAGCCCTGCTCATCATCGACGACTAAAATCTTTTCCACGGTTCCCTTCCTTCATGCCGGAGCCGGACACCCGTCTCTGCGGACTGCGGGAGACACACGACGAACCGTGCCCCGTGCCCGACCTCGCTCTCGACCTTGATCCACCCCTCGTGCAACTCCACAATGCGATGAACCTGGGCCAGCCCCAACCCGGAGCCTTCTTTTTTCGTCGTAAAAAACGGCAGAAAGATCTTGTCGAAATTCTGTTTGAGAATGCCTTCCCCGTTATCCTGGAACGCGATTTCGATGACGTCGGATCGGCGACCACCGACCTCCACCCGCCGCACTCCGGTGGCGATCGTCAGCGTCCCTCCGGCGGACATCGCATCGAAGGCGTTGGTGGCTAAATTCCAGAAGACCTGCTTCAGCTGGTCTTGATCGACTTGTGCCATGAGTTGGTTCGGCCCCATGCGGGACACGATGGTGATGCCGATTCGGGTTCGCGCCTCATGTTGGATCAGATCCAACGTATCGGCAAGGACTTTATTCAAATCGTGCTCGGCCAAATTCAACGCAGGGGGGCGGGCATACTGCAGGAACTCGGTGATGATATTGTCGAGTCGCCTGGCTTCACGAATCGCGATATCCATCAAACGCTGACTGGTGTCGTCTGAGCCGACATCCTGCCGCAGCATCTGCATGGCCCCCGCAAGCGCGCCGAGCGGATTGCGGATTTCATGCGCCATTCCCGCCGACATCTCACCGAGGTTGGCCAGCCATTCCCGCCGGCGCATTTCCTGCTCCAAGTAACGGATTTGCGTCAGATCCTTGAATACACAGACCAGGCCTCGCTGCGTGCCCTGTTCATGTAACGGAGACACCGTCATTCCCAGCACCAAGCGGCTGCCGTCCGCATGCGAACACTCCACTTCAAATCGCAAGGGAGAGAGGGACGTCAATGCGGCTTCCTCGGACGGGGTCCCGGGGTGCCAATTGAAGACATCCCGCCAGAGGCGTCCTTGTACGTCGGCAAAGACATAGCCGGTGACCTCATGCGCCGCGGGGTTGAAGGACGTGATCCGCCCCTCCTCATCGGTAGTAAACACCCCGCTGCTGATGCTGCGCACGATACTCTCATGAAACACCTGCAACCGCGTGAGACCTTGCTCTTTCTCACGCAAGGATTGATCGGCATGGTGAAGTTGGTCCGCCAACGCTCCGCTCAAGAACCCAACGACCAGGAACGCCAGGCCATACACCTCAAATGTCTGAAGCACTTCGGGCCCTTCCAACTTGCTGGGAGGCAGCCAACCGGCGGCATGCAGAAGCCCAAAGTATTGAACAACGGTGATGACACCGAACAGGAGGGTGCAGCCTGCTCCCGTCACAATGCCCACTCGCCGGTGCGGAACCAGGCTGGCAACCGTCACCGTGATGACATACAGCACGGCAAACGGGCTCTCGACACCGCCGGTTCTCACAATGAGGACGGTTTCGAGTACGATATCGACTCCGACCTGCGCCCAGGTGAAGGCAGTATGAGCAACAGACGACGTGAGCCTTCTCAGTACCATCGCGTAGACGATAGTAATGGTGTAGGTGAAGACGATTAATGCGGTAAAAGTAGGCGCCGATTCGCCGCGGGTGGACTGAAACGCCAGGGATAGCCCGAGCATCAGCGTCACGGTCAAGACGCGGAGTCCCATGAGCCAATGGAGCCTGGTCTTCAGCTCAGACATCGAACGCTCGCCCAGCGATGTCTGGGGGTTCGAGCTGGAGGACGGCTCAGCACCGGTGGTTCGAACTGGAACGGTCGAGGACAGCATGGGGGGCGCGTTGCCCTGATGGATGTGCGACGCATGGCCCGTGAAGACCATGCGCCGAAGCGCGGACGCGACGTGCAGCGTCGCTATTGGATGGCCTGCGCCATCGTGAAGATCGGAAGATACATCGCGATGACGATAAACCCGATAATGGTACCCAACACCACCATCATGATCGGTTCGAGCAGTGAGGTCAGCGTCTCCACCGCCTGGTCGACTTCGTCTTCGTAAAAGTCGGCGATCTTGCCCAGCATGGCATCGAGGGCGCCGGTGGACTCGCCGACCGCGATCATGTGCGTAACCATCTTGGGAAATACATTGCACTTGGCCAGCGGTTCGGAGATCGTTTTGCCGCCGCTGATGCTCACCCGCGCATTCATCAGCGCCTCCTCGATGACCTTGTTGCCGGAGGTCTTGGCGCAGATGCTCAGCCCCTCAAGCAACGGCACACCGCTGGTGATCAATGTCCCCAATGTGCGGGTAAACTTCGCGACGGAGGCTTTTCTGATCAGATCTCCGACAATCGGAACCTTGAGCAACAGCCGGTCGATCACGACACGCCCGTTCACGGTGGCATAGTATCGCTTAATGGCAATGGCCGTCGCGACCATCGCCCCGCCCATGGCATACCAATAGCTCTGAAAAAAGTTGCTGACGTTGATCACAATCTGGGTCGGACCGGGCAATCCGACTTTCCCGCCCGACATTTCCAAAAACATCTGCGCGAATACAGGGATGACCCAGACCATCAAGACGCTGATGATGACGACGGCCACCCCGACGATGGCGGTCGGATAGACCATGGCCGACTTGATCTGCCCCTTCAGCTTCATCGCCTTTTCGATGTGCTTGGCCAGACGAGTCAGAATGGTATCAAGCAGGCCGCCGACCTCACCGGCGTGGATCATATTCACATAGAGGTCGTCGAACACTTTCGGATGCCGCTTCAACGCATCGGAGAACGTCGAGCCGGCTTCTACGCTGTTCTTTACGTCGCCGACCGTTTCACGCAGGACTTTGTTTTCAGACTGGGTGGAGAGAATGTCGAGACATTGAATCAGGGGCAACCCGGCATTGATCATCGTGCCGAACTGGCGGGTGAAGACCACCAGATCCTTATCGGTAAGCCCGCTCCCCAGGCTAAACTTGAACTTTCCTGCCATGCCCGACTTTTCTTCCAGGCTGGTCACGACGACCTGCTGCTTGCGAAGCTGGTCCACCGCCTCATCTCGGGTCTTGGCGGTAAGCTCCCCCTTCTTTACAGCACCCTGGCGGTTCCGTCCGACATAGGCGAATGTACTCATAACTCGATTTCCACTCCTTTGAACCCCTGAACCCCAGGCAGGACACGTACGGATGCAGCGGGAAACTATGATCGAAGTCTATAAGACGACCGAAAAACTGTCAAACGAATGCACGAAAACAGATCAGGGAAAGAGGGCGCACGACACGTTCACCGAGGCGGTCGTATGCTAGCCTGAATTATTCGTGATTCTGGCAAGAAAAAAGGCCATCGAGTCTCCACAC
>CABVRO010000034.1 GCA_902500715.1 uncultured Nitrospira sp.
TAGAAAATGAGGAAGAAGTCTGAGAACCGTTCCAACATCATCATGCCTTTGCACTTCGGACATTCCATTTGCTCCTCCTGGGTGGTGACGTTTACAGCTGTGTCACCTCTCAAGCAAGAGCTGCACCAAAATGTCAAGTCTATGTTTTTCAACTACTTATGTATGCCAACCGCCATACATGAGATGCGTCAGGCGTCAAGTCTCCGGCACAAAAAGGTGCAAGCCGACATTTTTTTGTCGTAGGAAGTAGGCGATGACATCCAAAAAAGCAGGACGCGGGATCGGAAAGTGGCCTGAAACTGAACGACCGCGCGAGCGTTTGCTCCGTGAGGGTGCCGAAAGTCTTTCGGATGCGCAATTATTGGCCATTCTGCTGCGCGTGGGGCGTCAGGAAGCCTCTGCTGTCAAAGTCGGCATGGAAGTCCTCGATCGCGTTGGAGGCATCTTCGGGCTCCTGCATTGCAGTGCCGAGGAGCTCTGCGCCATTCCCGGAGTGGGTCCTGCCAAGGCTGCGCAGTTGAAGGCGGCGGTAGAAGTCGGGAAACGCGCGGTGTCTGCGCCGTTGACGACCGGGACGCGCATCAGCTCGAGCGCCGACCTGTTTAAGCATTACCACGCACGGTTGCGGGACTTGCGGCACGAGATTTTCGCTGTGGTGCTGCTGGACGCCAAGAACCAAGTCATTCGCGACGTGACGATTTCTGAAGGCAGTCTGACGTTGAGCATCGTGCATCCAAGGGAAGTCTTTATTCCCGCCATGCGTGCGTCTGCCGCCGGAGTCATTTTCCTCCACAATCATCCCAGCGGGGACCCCACGCCAAGCCAGGAAGACCGGGTGTTGACGGCCCGGCTGGTGTCTGCCGGTTCTCTCCTGGGAATTCAGGTCCTGGATCACCTCATCGTGGGGGACGGTCGCTATGTCAGTTTTGCCGACCAGGGGTGGTTGAATGGGGAAGGCGCGAGGGTATGAACTGCGGCGACAGATCGCGCTCGCTCCTTTCCCGGCAGAATTCGATCGAATGTTTTGAGAAAGGATGGCATCACCTGCACGTGTCTCTCTAACCAGGCCCACAGCGGCCGCCGACTCATCGGAGGAGGTCATCATGAACGTTCCCCTCACCGAATCCATCAGGAATGTGGCTGTGGTATCGCATGCGGGATCGGGCAAAACCTCGTTAGCCGAAGCGCTGGTGTACTGCGCGGGCAGTCTCTCCGCTCCCGGCTCCATCCTCTCCGGAACCACGGTGTCGGATTTTGAGCCGGAAGAAATTCATCGTCGAACCTCACTCAGCACCGCTGTCCTTCGTTGCTCCTATCAAGATCGAGTGCTCACATTTCTGGATACCCCGGGCTCGCCCAGCTTCATCGGTGAGACGCGGTCGGCACTGCGGGCGGCAGACGGCGTAGTATTGGTCGTGAGTGCGGTATCAGGTGTGCGCAGCGCGCTCCAGAGGATCTGGTCGATGGTCCGTGACTCCGGCTTGCCCTGTGTCGTGTTTGTCAACGATCTGGACAAGGACGGCACGGTATACGACAACACGGTGAACGATCTGATCAAGGAATTGGAGATGACTGCCGTTTCGCTGATTCTGCCGATGGGCAGCGGTGCGCAACTGGGCGACATCGTGGATGTGTTGCAGAATCGTGTGGTGACGTCACGGCCGGATCGTCCGCAAGCGCAGCAGGCGCCGGTGCCGCCTGAGTGGCGTGACCGAGTCGATCAAGCCAGGCGTGACGTGACGGAACTCGTCGCAGAGGGAGACGAGGCATTGCTCGAACGGTATTTAACCGACGGCGCATTGACGGAGGGGGCGTTGCTGGGGGGATTGCGGACCGGAGTTCAACGCGCGTCGCTGGTACCCATTGTCGGAGGATCGGCCATTCGATACATCGGTGTGCATACACTCTTGCAGAGTCTCGTCGATTTATTGCCCTCACCGGTCAGCCGCGCCCGGGTCGCATCGCTGCAGGGTACGGGGTTGATAGAAGGCGGGGAACCTGTAAGCAGGCACCCGCTGCCGACCGATCCATTCTCCGCCGTCGTCTTCAAGACTCTCATCGATCCATTCATCGGCCGTCTTTCTTACATGCGGGTGTATTCGGGAACGCTCGAAGCGGATACCGCCGTGTATAACTCCACGCGGCAGGTCAGGGAGCGAGGGGGGCATCTGTTCTCCGTTTTCGGCAAAAAATACACACCGATCACGCGTGCGACGGCCGGCGAGATCGTGGCGATCGGCAAGCTGAAGGATACGGTGACGGGGGATACGCTCTGCGATGAGCATGCGCCGATCCGATATCCCGGAATTCCCTTTCCCAAGCCGGTGGTGTCGTTTGCGATCGAGCCGAAATCGAAGACGGATATCGAAAAGGTGAGCCTGGGGCTGCATAAGCTGATCGAGGAAGATCCGAGCCTGGAGTTCGTGCGTCACATCGAGACGAAGGAGATGGTCCTGAGCGGCATGGGCCAATTGCACATCGATGTCGCGTTGGAAAAACTTCACCGGAAGTATGGCGCGGACGTGATTGTGCACGCGCCGAAAATTCCCTATCGGGAAACGATTCGCAGCGTGGCCCAGGCACAGGGGAAGTACAAGAAGCAGACCGGCGGCCATGGCCAATACGGTGATTGCTGGTTGGAAGTCGGTCCCTTGTCGCGCGGCCAGGGGTTCGAGTTCGAGAATAAAATCGTCGGCGGCGCGATTCCGCGTAACTTCGTGCCGGCCGTCGAAAAGGGTGTCGTGGAGGCGCTGCATGAAGGGCCGCTTGCCGGGTATCCTGCCGTCGATGTGCGGGTGACCGTCTACGATGGCTCCTACCATGTGGTGGATTCGTCCGAGTTGGCCTTCAAAATCGCCGGATCGATGGGAGTGAAAAAAGCGCTCGAAGCGGCCCATCCGATCCTGCTTGAGCCGCTGATGACGGTTGAAGTCGAGGTGCCCGCCGAATGTGTGGGAACGGTCCTTGGCGATCTCAATGCGAGACGAGGCCGGATCCTCATGGTTGAAGCGAACGGTCATATTGAAATCGTCAAGGCCCTGGTGCCGCAAGCCGAGATGCTGAATTATGCCGCGTCATTAAATTCAATGACGGGAGGACAGGGGAGTTACGCGATGGAACATGCTCAATACGAGGAAGTGCCGCGCGAGTTGGCCGGCCGCATCATTGAGGAACACAAGATGGAGCGCCACGGGGCCGTGACGCATTGAGCGGGGGATCTCCGCCGGAAGAATGGATCGGCGGCTCTCCCTCTTACCGATCGGCGGGTTTCAGCACGACGTAGAATGCCCGCCCTTCACGTAGGACGCGCAAGAGAATCGTGTCGCCGCGTTTGACTTTGGAGACGGCCACGGTGAATTCTCCGACCGTGCCCGTGTCGACGCGGTTGACTTCCTTGACCAGATCGCCTTCCCGCAACCCTTCGGCTTGGGCCAGGCTTCCTGGTTCTACTTTTGAGATCAGCACGCCTCTGCTCTCGTTCAGGCGGAATTTCTCGGCCAGACCCGCCGTCAGATCCTGCACGTCGATTCCTAACTTCAAGTCCGTCCTGCTCTGAGGCAGAGAGGCCGTAACCACCGCATCACGGCGTTCGCTGAGGGCCACGTTGAGCGTGAGGCGTTTGCCGTCCCGCACGACTTCAACATGCGTCGTGGATCCAGGGTCTAACGCGGCGACCAGGCGTGAGAGTTTATTCGGGGTGTCGACGAGCGCGCCATCGACTTTGGTGATGACATCGCCGGGCTTGATGCCGGCCAGAGCGGCCGGGTCCCGTTCGAACACTTCGTTCACCAGGACCCCTTCGTTTTCATCCACGCCGAATTTGCTGGCCAGATCCGGTGTCAGCGGTTGCAGACCGACGCCCAGCCAGGCTCGCACGACCTTTCCCTTCGAGATGAGCTGGTGCATGACCTGTTTGGCCATGTTGGAGGGAATCGCAAATCCAATCCCCTGGGCAAAGTTGATGATCGCTGTGTTGATGCCGATGACGTCTCCTCGCAGGTTGAAGAGCGGCCCGCCGGAGTTTCCCGGATTGATGGACGCGTCGGTTTGGATGAAGTTTTCGTACCGCGAGAGATTGATGTTTTCCCGTCCGATGCCGCTGACCACGCCGAGGGTGACCGTTCGATCCAAACCGAAGGGGTTGCCAACAGCTAGTACCCACTGACCGACCTTCACTCCGGTGGAGTCACCGAACCGGGCGGCGGGGAGGGGGTGGTCGGTTGTGACTTTCAGGACAGCCAGATCGGTATCCGGATCCTTGCCGACGACTTGCGCGAACAATTTCGTCTTGTCCGAAAGGCGAACCTCGACTTCGGTAGCATCACCCACCACATGGTTATTCGTAATAATGTGGCCGTTGGGATCGATAATGACGCCGGAGCCGGAACCGGTGGAGTTTGGAGCCCGCTCGCCTGATCCGTCGCGCGACTTGCCCAGGGTTTGAATCGGAAAAATGCTTACGACCGACGGTTTGGCCTCCTCGGCCAAGTCTGTGATCACTGTTTGGAGTTCTTCGAGGATGCGTAGCCCCGGCGACTCTTTCCGGGGGGGGGATGCGAGGTCGTTAGCGGCCAGTGAGATCGCTGAACTACCCGTCAGCCACCCGGAGAAACTGAGAGCGAGAACGAGTGCTGTTGCGAAGGAAGTCTGTGTCTTCATGCTGGACAAACTCTGGGGCCGATTCTTCTCACGCACCAGGTCAGCTTCAGAATAGCAGATTCTCGAGGGGCAACGGAAGCGAGGCGCGGATTAGGCCGACTTGGATGCCGCCGCTCGTTGAAAATGGGGAAGCCAGTGAGCCAGGTCGTGGCGAAGGCCGACCAGAATGACGATGTCGTCGGGCCGGAGGGCCATGGAATCGGAGAACGGGAGCAGGAATGGGCCTCGAAAGACCGCCACAATGTGGGTCGTGGACGGCAGGTCGAATTCGCCGATCGGATGGCCGATGACCGGTGCGCCACGGGCAACCACCACACGTTCGATAGCCGCGTCACGCAGACCCAGTTCGCGTTGCATGGTGAGCAGATCCTCGTGGGCCAGTTCGATCTTGAGGTCACGGATATGCCGCTCGATTTGTTGCAAGGTGGCCTGTTGTCCTTTGATGCGATCGGAGGCTGTGCGGATGGCATCGTCCAGCGTCGAGTATGCAGTGGGAGCGACTGATGGCATGGTGCCGGATGGGTTGGTTCCCAACTCGGCGATGCGGCGACCGATCTGTCGATGAATGGCGTGAATCTGATTGAGAATCGTGGTGGCCTGACCGTGGAGACGCAGGACATAGACCTTGCGGTTGACGCGTTCCGCGATGGCGACAATCGTCTCGTAGAGTGCGCTTCCGGTGAGGAACAGTTCTTTGCGGAGGCGAGCCAACAGCTCAAAAGACAGCATCGGATTAGTGTCCGATAAGATATATTATGTCAACTTGCTTGTCCGATTCGAGATTCCGTCCCACTCCACAACCGAATCAAATTGTCCTTGTGTCTCAGCCAAATCAAGAGGCTGACGACACAGGCAAAGCCGATAAACGTCCATGATCGATGAAACAGCAATGCCACGATGGGAAACATGGCAAAGGCAAACAGTGCGCCGCCCGACGAGTATTTCCACAGAAATACGGCGCCGACCCACAAACCCATCAGGGTCAGTCCGATCCACGGAGCGACTCCCAGGGCTGCGCCCAGCGCGGTCGCCACACCCTTTCCACCCTTGAATCCCAGAAACACCGAGTGCAGATGACCAATGACCGAAGCCAGCGCGACCCAGAGAATGGCCGACTCCTCATGCAATAGCACCATCCCGACCCACCCGGCCAGCCAACCCTTTCCGATGTCGCCCAGCAGCGTCAGGATGCCGGCCTTTTTCCCGCTCACGCGCAGGACATTGGTGAATCCCACGTTCCTGCTGCCGGCGGTGCGTGGATCCACAGCACCCAGGAGGCGTGATACCACGACTCCAAAAGGAATCGATCCAAGGAGATAGCTGGAAAGGATGAGGAACCCGATGAGCCAGGGACTGTCCATCAATCGTTGCCCGGATAGCCGGATACGAGCGTCGGCCGAATCGTCCGGTTAGAGACCTTTCGCTCCGACCTGACGCCAGAAGCTCCAGACATATTGTGCGCCTGACACATAGCCCAGGATGAGTGACAGATACAAGGTGACGATACCGGCCAGATGTAGATTGCCGATCGCTTCCACTACGGTCCCTTCGAGCACCAGGAGGACGATGGCAATGACCTGTAGGGCCATTTTATATTTGCCGGTCACCTCGGCGGACATGATCATACCCTCGGAAGCCGCGATGGCCCGGAGACCGGTAACCGCCACTTCACGCGCAATGATCAGAATCGCCACCAGCGCGCTGACCCGATCGACTTGCACCAGCAGGATCAATGCGGACAACACGAGCAGTTTGTCGGCAATCGGGTCCAGGAGTCGTCCGAGTTTGGTGATCTGGCCGGTCTTGCGTGCGACGTATCCGTCCAGCAGGTCTGTCACGGCTGCGACGACGAACACGATGGCCGCCGCCAAGGCTCGATCCGGCGTCGGGTCCATGAGCAGCATGACGAAGACCGGGATCAAGAGAATCCGGACGAGCGTCAGCACGTTGGGCAGATTGATGTTGCTTTCCTGCCCTGCCGACCGCATCAGTACCAGCCCGGCTTGTTTCCAGTTGTCTGCCATGGTTCCTTCGAGGCGCAGCGCGTGATGGCTCCCCTACACAATGCCGTGTTTGAGCAGGTCATGCAAGTGAATGACACCGGCCAAGCGATTCGGCTTTTCCAGAACCACCAGCGCCGTGATGGAAAACTGTTCCATCAGCGCGACAGCCGTCGTAGCCAGTTCGTCCGGCCCGATGGTTTTGGGTTGGCGACTGGCGAGATCCCCGGCGGTCACTTTACTGAAATTCCCGCCGGCTTGAATGAAGCGTCGTAAATCCCCATCGGTCACGATTCCGTACAGCGCCCCCTTGGCGTTGACCACCGTCGTCATCCCGAGTTTCTTCGACGTCATCTCCAGGATCGTATTCGCGCCGGATACGTTGTCGCGCACACGCGGCAGGTGATCGCCATGTTGCATGAGGTCGCGCACTTTTACCAGTAGCCGTCGCCCTAAGGTGCCGCCAGGGTGAAACTGTGCGAAATCATCGTGCTTGAAGCCGCGCTTTTGAAGCAGGGCGACTGCCAGGGCATCACCCATGGCCAGGGTTGCGGTGGTACTGGCCGTCGGGGCTAAGCCCAGCGGGCAGGCTTCCTCATCGACCGATACATCCAGCATGACATCGCTGTTTTTCGCCAGCGTCGAGGCCGTTTTTCCCGTCATTCCCACGACCGGAATGTTCATGCGTTTCACGAAGGGCAGCAGTTGTAGGACTTCCTGTGTCTCTCCACTGTTGGAGATGGCGATCAACACATCCCGTCGAGCCAGCATGCCGAGGTCGCCATGGACACCTTCCGCCGGGTGCAGAAAGAAGGAGGGGGTGCCGGTGCTGGCCAAGGTCGCCGCGATTTTCTGGCCGATCAGCCCGGACTTGCCCATACCGGAAATGACCACCTTACCTTGGCATTCGTAGAGAAAGTTGACGGCCGAGGCGAACCGGTCGTCGAGACGAGCCATCAATTCCTGCACGGCTCGCGCTTCGATTTCCAGGACACGCCTCCCCTCCTGCACGCTGGCATCCTGTCGAGGGCGTCGAGCGGCAAGCTTGGGTGTGGGTGATGTGGCGGCCCGGGTTATTTTGCGGCTGCGTCCCATATACGGAGTACCCGTTCGAGAAGTGATCGGAGCGTATGCAGCGGGACCATGTTCGGTCCGTCAGACAACGCGGAATCCGGATCGGGATGCACTTCCATGAAGAACCCGTCGCACCCGGCTCCTGCCGCCGCACAGGCCAATGGTTCCACGAATTCGCGCTGACCGCCGGATTTCGTGCCGCCTCCGCCAGGGAGTTGCACGCTGTGGGTCGCGTCGAAGACCACCGGATAGCCGAACCGGCGCATGATGGGAAAGGAGCGCATGTCCACGACCAGATTATTGTAGCCGAAGGAGGAGCCGCGTTCGGTCAGCACGATGCGTCGATTCCCGCTGTCCTCCACTTTCTTCACCGCGTGGCCCATTTCGGGCGGGGAGAGAAACTGTCCCTTTTTAATATTGACGACCTTGCCGGTCTTGGCAGCGGTGATCAGCAGGTCGGTCTGGCGACAGAGAAAGGCCGGAATCTGCAGGATATCCACGATGCGACCGGCCTCTGTGGCCTGCTCTTCCGAATGGACATCGGTCAACACCGGCACACCGATCTGTTGCTTAACCCTGGCGAGCACGGCCAAGCCCTTCTCCAAGCCTGGTCCACGAAACGAGGTGATGGAGGTGCGATTGGCCTTGTCGAAGGATGACTTGAAGACGTAGGGCATGCCGATCGCTTTGGTGATGTCGGCAATACGCCCTGCCGTGTCCATGACGAGCTGTTCGCTCTCGATCACACAGGGTCCCGCGATCAAAAACGGCCGATTCCCCGCCCCGATCTTAAATTGTCCAAGATCGACTTCGTTCGCCATAGTCTTCTCTTCTGAATTCACGGGATGCTCAAACTGATCTTTCAGCAAGGCCGCAGACGAGGCAGAACCGGAGGCGTAGCGGAGCTACGTCGAGGATTGTGCCGAGTCGAGAACGTCGCCGAAAGGCAGTTTCAGCATCCCATTTAGTGGCCGCACTTGCGCCGCAACGCCGCCCCCACAAACCCGCAGAATAACGGATGCGGGTGATGCGGCCGTGACTTGTATTCCGGATGAAACTGCGTCGCCAGGAACCAGGGGTGGTTCCGCAACTCGACGATCTCCACCAGGCGACCGTCCGGAGACAGGCCGCTCAAAATGAGTCCCTTGGCCGTCAATTGCTCGCGATAGGCGTTATTGAATTCATATCGATGGCGATGCCGTTCGCGTACTTCGCTGACCCCGTACATCTTCTGCGCCAGCGTCCCCTCGCCCAGCTTGCAGGCATAGGCGCCGAGCCGCATGGTGCCGCCCTTGTCGTTGACTGACTGTTGGTCGGACATCAGGTGAATCACCGGATGCGGGGTCTTGTCATCGAATTCCGCACTGTTGGCACCGGCGAGGCCCGCGACGTTGCGCGCAAATTCGATGGTGGCGCATTGCATGCCCAGGCAGAGGCCAAGGAACGGAATCTGATGTTCTCGCGCATATTGGATCGTGACGATCTTGCCTTCGATCCCGCGCGCCCCGAATCCGCCTGGAATGAGAATCCCGTCGGCTTCGCGGAGAATACGCTCGGTACCCTGCCGCTCCACTTCTTCGGATTCGATCCAGTTCACGTTTACGCGGGTTTCATGATCGATGCCGCCGTGCACCAGCGCTTCCGCCAGGCTCTTATAGCATTCCTTCAAGCCGGCATATTTTCCGACCAAGGCGATCGACACCTCGTGTTTGGGATGCTTGATCTTCTGCACCATCGCATCCCACTCGCGGAGATTCGGCGGGCCGGTTTCCAGCTTGAGCTGGCGGACGATCAGTTCATCCAGTCCTTCTTTGCGAAACACGATGGGCACTTCGTAGATGGTCTCGACATCCTTGGCCGTGATGACCGCATCTTTTTCCACGTTGCAAAACATGGCGATCTTCGCCTTGAGCTCCGGCGGAAGATAGCGGTCGGTGCGGCACAGGAGAATGTTCGGTTGAATACCGATTTCGCGCAGCTTGTTGACGGAATGCTGCGTCGGTTTGGTTTTTAGTTCGCCGGCGGCTCCGATGTAGGGCACCAGCGTGAGGTGCACATAGAGGACGTTGTCGCGTCCCACGTCGTAAGGGATCTGCCGGATGGCTTCGAGAAACGGCAGGCTTTCGATGTCACCGACGGTTCCGCCGATCTCGACGATCGTGACGTCCATGCCTTGCGAAATCCGCATGATGCATTGCTTGATCTCGTCCGTGACATGGGGGACGACTTGTACCGTTCCGCCCAGATAATCGCCGCGCCGCTCCTTAGTGATGACGGCGTGGTAAATGCGGCCGGTGGTGTAGTTATTCTCGCGCGTCAGAGTCAGGGAGGTATACCGCTCGTAGTGCCCAAGGTCGAGGTCGGTTTCCGCCCCGTCCTCCGTGACATAGACTTCTCCATGCTGGTACGGATTCATGGTACCCGGATCGACGTTGATGTACGGATCGAGCTTGAGGAACGTGATCTTCAGCCCGCGGCTTTCCAGCAGATTGCCGATGGATGCGGAAGCCAGCCCCTTTCCGAGCGACGATACGACACCGCCGGTCACAAAAATCAGTTTGCTCATCGTGGCACCTTCTCTCGTCATGAGTGAGTGATGCCGAGTCCGGTTGCACGGCTGTGAAGTTGGTTCAGTGCGCCGGGCACGTCCTCGGGGCTATCGATGCGCAAGGAGCCGTGGGTCGTTTCCCACACGCGGATACGCATTCCGTTTTCCAAGGCGCGCAGTTGTTCGAGTTTTTCGGCCTCTTCCAAAGTCCCTGTCGGCAAGGCCGTCAGACGTTGCAATGTTTCCCGGGTATAGATGTACAAGCCCAGGTGAATGAAATGCAGTCCCGGCACCGCAGCCCGCTTCGGATCGTCCCGCACCAACGGAATCGGCGCGCGGGAAAAATACAAGGCATAACCCTCGCGATCGGTAGTGACTTTGACCACGCCCGGGTTGTGGAGATCCTGATCGGAATCGATCTGTCGTTTCAAGGTGCCCATCGTGGCCTCGCTGGCCAGAAAGGGCTCGACCAGGTCGGTGATGAGATCGGGATGGAGCAGGATCTCGTCTCCCTGCAGGTCGACGAAACAGTCGCCGGTGCGGCTGTCGGCGACGGCGGCGACGCGGTCGGTGCCGGTGCGATAGGGCTCCGTCATCATCACGACCTGTCCCCCGAAGCGCTGCACTGCCGTTTTGATGCGCTCGTCATCCGTGGCGACCAGAACGTCATCGACTGCGCGACAGGCTTTCGCCTGCTCATAGACATGTTGGATCATCGGTTTGCCCAGCAACTCGACCAGCGGCTTGCCCGGGAATCGCGAAGAACCGTACCGGGCTGGAATCACCACCGTCACCGAACGTTTCACGTCAGTTCTGCCCCAAGGCATCCGTGAGTTGCGCGGCCGTGACCGTAGCGGTACCGATCATGCCGACGACGACCCCGGCGGCTTGGTTGGCAAGTACCGCGGCGTCACGCATGCTTGCGCCCGTCGAGAGCGCCAGCGCGAGTGTTCCGACGACAGTATCGCCGGCACCGGTGACATCGAAGACCTGTCTGGCGCGTGTGGGGATGTGCCAATGGTCGCCATGAGCCTGGTACACACTCATCCCGCGTTCCCCCCGAGTCACCAAAACGGTGTGGCATCCCAACCGCTGACGGAGAATCGTGCCGGCTTTTGTAATCGCCTTGTCGTCCTCCCCTTGTACACCGGCAGCCTGGGTGGCTTCGAGATGATTGGGGGTGATGACGGTGACACCTTTGTAATAGCTGAAATGCTCCACCTTGGGATCGACTACGATGGGAATTTTGCGCTGCCCCGCCAGACGAGTCAACTCTGTCATGAGCGATGCCGTGACGACCCCCTTCGCATAGTCCGAGACGACCAGGCAGGAGAGCTCTTTTAAGCGCGATTCGACATACCGGAGAATGCGGCGCTGCAGCTGGGCCGAGAGCTCCGCGCGGCGTTCGACGTCATAGCGAACGATCTGCTGATTGTGGGCGACCACCCGGGATTTTCTGGTCGTCGGCCGGCTCTGGTCGATGACCACGCCGCCGCGGCCCTGTCGGCGCCCGCCCAGTTCTTTCAAGAGCAACCGCCCGCTTTCGTCGGCTCCGATCACGCCGCAAATATCCGCCTGCCCGCCGAGCGCGAGAATGTTGTTGAAGACGTTGGCCGCGCCGCCGAGTTTGAGGGATTCCGACTCGACGTGGACGACCGGCACCGGTGCTTCCGGAGAAATCCGGCTCACCCGTCCCCAAACGTAGTGGTCGAGGATTAAATCCCCGATCACCAACACTTTGGCTTGGGAGAACCGTTGGACGTAGGCGCTGAGTGCGACGTAATCAAGCGTCGTGTCCTCGCCCGGTTGCCCGCTCGACGTCCCGGTCTGTCCGGTTCGCCCTACTGGATGGCTTTTCCTAACCTTTCCCATCGTACCCATTCCGTCCATGATCCTTGGCCGCTCCACGACCAGTAAATGCGAAATGCTTTGCCGCGCACTTTTTCCGTGCGGACATAGCCCCAGAAGCGACTATCGAGACTATGGTCCCGATTGTCTCCCATCACGAAATACGCGTCCTCCGGCACTGTCACAGGGCCGAAATTGTCGCGCGGACTGATGCGCCCGTCATGCACGGGGGGATCAGTGTGTTGCGTGAAGGCATGGTCGTCGAACGGCGTCCCGTTGATGTGCACGACTTTATTCCGCACGTGAATGGTATCGCCGGGGAGACCGATGACGCGTTTGATAAAGTCCTTATCCTCATCTTCGGGAAACCGGAAGACGATGATATCGCCGCGTTGGATCGAGCCGAATGGAATGAGCGTTCGCGAAGAGTAGCAGGTGACCGGCGGAAACCCCGGTTGAATCTTACAATCGGTCGGCCATTGCAGGCCATACGACAGTTTGCTGACGAGAATATGATCACCCACCAGCAGTGTGGGAATCATCGAACCGGAGGGAATCTTGAAGGCCTGCACCACGAACACGCGAATGGCAAACGCGAGCAACATCGCGATGATGATGGCTTCCGCATATTCCCGCAGGATCGACTTGTGGGCCGGTTGACCGACCGCGACGACCGTGGGGGCATCTGTCGCTTGTTCCGATGGTGCGGGGGGCGTTATCGGTCCCGTCGTTGAGGAGCTGTCGTCGGGGCGTGGATTGGGGTCCAGACTCATTCCTCGCCCACCTTCAAGATGGCCAGGAACGCTTCTTGGGGCACTTCCACCCGTCCGACCGCTTTCATGCGTTTTTTGCCTTCTTTCTGCTTGTCCCACAGTTTTCGCTTGCGCGAAATGTCGCCGCCGTAACACTTTGCGGTGACATTCTTCTTAATGGCGCCGATCGTTTCCCGCGCGATGATCTTGTTGCCGATTGCCGCCTGGATGGCGATTTCGAACATCTGCTTGGGAATCAGTTCTTTCATTTTTTCCGCGACCTGACGCCCGCGCTGATACGCCCGCTCTTTATGCGTGATGAAAGACAACGCATCGACGGGCTCACCGTTGAGCAGAATATCGAGGCGCACCAGTTCGGATTCCCGATACCCGAGGAGTTCATAGTCGAGCGACGCATAGCCCTGCGTCTTCGATTTCAACTTGTCGTAGAAATCGAGGATGACTTCGTTGAGCGGCAGCTCGTAGCTGATCACGACGCGGGTGGGATCCAGGTAGTGAATGCTTCGCTGGATACCGCGCCGCTCCTGACACAATTGCAGCAAGGTGCCGAGATACCGCTCCGGTGCGATCAGCGTCGCCAGGATGAACGGTTCTTCGAACGAGGCGATCGAACTGGGTTCAGGAAGTTCCGCCGGGTTATTGAGTTCGAGCACATCGCCTTTGGTCGTCAGGATCCGGTAGATGACGGTCGGCGCGGTGGTGATGAGCGTCAATCCGTATTCGCGTTCCAACCGCTCCTGAATAATCTCCATATGGAGCAGGCCGAGGAAGCCGCAACGGAAGCCGAACCCGAGGGCGAGCGAGGTTTCCGGCTCATAGATAAACGACGAGTCGTTCAATCGCAACTTCAAGAGGGCATCCCGCAGATCTTCGTAGCGGGCGGTATCCGTCGAGTAAAGGCCGCAAAAGACCAGCGGCTTCACTTCCTTGTAGCCGGGGAACGGTTGGTCAGTGGGGTGTGCCACCTCGGTCAACGTGTCACCGATCTTGACGTCGGCTACTTCCTTCATATTGGCGCAGAGGTAGCCGACCTCCCCCGTCATGAGCTGGGTGCCCTTGGTCCGTTTCGGCGTGAATTGTCCGACCTCGGTGACTTCGAAGAGCCGGTCGTTGGACATCACCTTGATCTTCATCCCGGGGCGCACGGAGCCGTCGATGATGCGGGTGAGGACGATCACGCCCTGGTAGTTGTCGAACCAGGAATCGAAAATCAACGCCTTGAGCGGACGATCGGGATCGCCGGAGGGCGGCGGGATACGGTTGACGATCGCCTCGAGCACTTCCGGAACCCCGCGTCCTTCCTTGGCGCTCACCAACATGGCATCGCTGGCGTCCAGGGTGAGCACATCGGAGATTTGTTGTTTCGTGCCTTCGACGTCGGCGCTGGCGAGATCGATCTTATTGATGACCGGAATAATCGTATGGTGGTTGCCCATGGCCAGGTTGACGTTGGCGATGGTCTGTGCCTGCACTCCCTGCGTCGCATCGACGAGCAGCAACGAGCCCTCGCAGGCTGCGAGGCTGCGCGACACTTCGTACGTGAAGTCGACGTGACCGGGCGTATCGATCAAATGCAGTAAATACGTCTTCCCGTCCTGAGCCTTGTAGCGGATGGCCACAGCGTGCGCTTTGATCGTGATGCCGCGCTCACGCTCCAGGTCCATCGCATCGAGGATCTGCTCTTTCGCCTCCCGGGCAGTCACTGCGCCAGTTGCGTCGAGGAGCCGGTCGGCGAGGGTCGATTTACCGTGATCGATATGGGCGATGATCGAGAAATTTCGGATGAGACTTTGCAAATCCTGGCTCATGTTCCCCAAAATCGGTTCATTATAGTGACCGCTCCCAAGGTTGTCAAAGAAATCGCCCGCCGTTATAATCCGCGCGCGGCGCGTCGTTCGGCGTCGTCGATGCGATCGTGCCGCACGAGTTGTTCTGTACTCTCCCGTCATCATGACTCGACCATCCAAGCGCCTTCCACTAGCAGCCTGGGACCATGCCTATCTGTGGCATCCGTTTACGCAGATGCAGGAATGGGAGCAGGAGGAGCCCCTGATCATCCACAAGGGCAAAGGGTCCTACCTCATCGACACGGAGGGCCGGAAGTATCTCGACGGCACGTCGTCCATCTGGGTCAATATTCACGGCCACCGGCATCCGCGATTGGATCGCGCCCTCACGACGCAGCTCGAACAGATCGCGCATTCCACCTTCCTCGGTCTGTCCAATCCGCCGGCCATCCGACTGGCGAGGGAGCTGATCCGGATTGTGCCGAAGGGCCTTCAACGGGTGTTCTATTCCGACAACGGCTCGACGGCAGTCGAGGTGGCACTGAAGATGGCAGTGCAATACTGGCAACAGCGGCAGCCGACCGCGGGCCCCAAACATTCCTTTCTGCATTTGAAGCTGGCCTACCACGGCGACACGGTCGGGGCTGTGAGCGTGGGCAACATTGAATTGTTTCATGCACGATTCAAGTCGCTCCTGTTTCCCACCCTTCAAGTCGACCCACCCTATTGTTATCGTTGTCCGCTGCGCCTGACGTATCCCGCTTGTCACATGGCCTGCATCGATCCGCTGGAGTCGCTGTTGAAGGCCCGTCATCGTGAACTGGCCGGGGTTATTCTCGAACCGCTCGTGCAAGCGGCGGCGGGGATGTTGACCGCGCCGCCGGGATACCTCACCCGCGTGCGTGAGTTCTGCACGAAGTACAACGTCTTGTTGATTGCGGATGAAGTGGCGACGGGCTTCGGCCGCACCGGCAAAATGTTCGCCTGTCAGCATGAAGGTGTGACGCCGGATCTCATGGCGATCAGCAAGGGCATGACTGGCGGATACATGCCGCTGGCAGCCACCCTGGCGACCGAGGAGATCTACAAAGCCTTCTTGGGACGGTATGACGAGTGGAAGACGTTCTTCCATGGGCATAGTTACACGGGCAATCCGCTGGGCTGCGCCGTGGCCATGGCCAACCTGGACATTTTTCGTCGTGAGAAGACGCTCACGCACGTTCGAAAACAGATCAAACTGCTCGCCCGTCTGCTGCGGCCGACGGCTTCGTTGAGCCATGTGGGCGAGATACGGCAATGCGGTTTGATGGTCGGAATGGAATTGGTGCAGGATCGCCCGACGCGCACTCCCTACCCGCTCGAAATGCGAATCGGCCATCGCGTGGCCCGGGCCTGCCGGAAAGGCGGGCTCCTGATGAGACCCCTCGGCAACGTCATCGCACTGGTTCCTCCCCTCTCCACCAGCCCTCAAGAATTAACCAAGATGGTGGCAATTTTGCACAGGGCCATCGTTGACGTGACCGAAGGCAGCGCATCTCCGGTGTAGAACGTCCCGTCCTTGCGGCCGATTCCTGCCTGGCCGACTGCGGTGTCACGCGTTCGCCTATGTACATCTCCCGACGGTTTTTGTGCAACCCCGCCGGTGCCCGGACGGCTGAGAATCGAGTGCTACACTTGATTTCATGCTGCGCCATGACATCCTTTCGACGGATTTTTCAGCATGACAGGCCGTCTGACTTTGTGGGGCTGGCTCCTGTTGCTGGCCTTCCCGTTGACGGCCCTGGCGGAAGATGCCCAGCAATCGGATCTCCTCCTGCAACGGATTCAGTTCACGGACACCGCCCGAGAGTCCGGTTCATCGGCGATCCCCTTTTCGATTGCGTCTCCCGTGCTGCACGCCTCTTTCCACACCACCTCCTTTGCGCCGCCGACCGCGTCGACGCGTTTGAAAGACCTGGTTCCTGATTCAGAACGGCCGCAGACGAAAGGCGTGGCGGCGGCGTCGACATTCTTCAAGGGACAGCTGACGACGGAAGGCGAGGTGGCCAACAATGCGACAAACGATGCGGGTATTCCCTCTCGCATCGATCAGCGGGACGACGGGACTAAACGCATGGTGCGTATGGCGCTGACGGGCACCAACGGCCAGTTTCGATACGGCATCAACTATCGGTCGGCCGGTAAGGCGTTTTTCAATTCACCTGACCAGACGGTGCGGGAAATGTGGGGCGAATGGGGGATGGGAATTACGAAGCTTCGAAGCTCGTCCGGTCAAACCTGGAATAATGTGGACCTGGATCCCACCCGGGCCCGGATTCAACAGACCTTCAATCGCATCGGCCTCGCGGTCGCCAAGCCGGCTTGGCCCGAACTCAGTCTGATCTATACGCGAAGCGCCCTCGCTAGCAGTTTCGACCCAAGCGGCGTGATCCCGCAACGGAGTCAGAGCAACAGCATGGAGGCCGCGCTCTCCTATACGGGACTCACGTGGAACGCACGGCTCTCATCGAGCTATATCCTGACGAACGACGAAACGCGAGGCGGGTCCCAATCGACCGCCTTTGCCCAGACCCTGGTGGCGACCTATCGGCCCATGAACACCGTGACGCTTGCTCCGACGCTGAGCTACCGGACAGAGACACAAAGCTGGTCCGGCGCGACGATTCAGACGCCTACGGCCTCACTGTCGTTGCTGTACAAACAGAGTCAGCGGTTATTGGTCAGTGCGATGGGAGGCTATACGAGCACCAGTTCGAGTGATGGACTGATCGATACGAACAGCATCGTGGGCAAGGGGGTGTTTGCGTTGCATCTGGAGCCGATTTACGGCCATCCCACGACAATTTCTCTGGAAGCCGCCTATACCAACACGACCAATCGGACTGTAGCAGGGCTCGATACCGAGGATCTCTCCGGGCTCGTGCGTATTCTGGTAGCCTCTCTGTAGCCCCCTCCTAGAAGTCCGGCTTCGTTAGGCTCCGCCGGCCGAGGTGTCACCCGCCGCGAGGTGGTCGATGGCCGACGGCGTGAGCAGAATTCGTTCTCCGGTCGACAATCCATCTCGAATCGTCACCTGATTATCGATCACGCTGTCGGTCTTGATGGCGCGTTCCTCAAGCCGGCCGGCCTCATGTTGCACCACCACCCACTGTTTGCCGGAATGTTCAAGGAGCGCCTGTTTCGGGATGACGATCTTCGGGCGCATGGTGTGGCCTGCGATGGTCACTCGTGCGAACATTTCAGGTTTCAGGCGACGATCCAGGTTCGAGACGGACGCGCGAATTTTAATGGTGCGCGTGGCCGGATCGACCACATCGCCGATCACGCTGATCGTGGCGGGAAACTCGATGCCCGGGTAGGCCTCGACGGTCATGGGCGCGACCGCTCCGACACGAATTCCTGAGAGGTCATGTTCATACACATCCGCGACGACCTGCAAACGGTCGAGGTTGGCGACGGTAAATAACGGCGTGTCCGTGGCGGGACCTACAATTTGTCCCGGTGTCACATTGCGCTCGACCACGGTTCCCGTCAGCGGGCTGCGCAGTTCGAACCGTGACGTGATCTGTTGTTGCTCAAGCGACTTGCTGAGTTCCGCCGCCGGCACGCGCAGAGATAGAAGCCGGCCTTTTGCCTGCTTGAATTCAGCCCGTTCGCGGTTCAGATCGTTTTCCGCATGTTCTAAATCTTTCAACGCCATGGCTTGGGCGTCATACAGGTCCTTCGTCAACTCGTAGTTGCGTTCAGCCAGTCCCAACTCGGAAATCTCTTCGACATAGGCGGCGTAAGCCCTGGCGATATCGGCCGCATCGATGACCATCAAGACGTCGCCGGCATTGACGGCTTGACCGAGTTTTACCCGCACATCCAGCACCGGTCCCTGGAGGGGGGATGAGATTCTGGAAAACCCGTCCTCGGCATAGGTCACCTTTGCCGACAGCGTCAAGGCCGGAAGCGAGGGTGGGGTTTCGATCAGCAGCGTTTGAATAACCGGTTGGTGGCTGGCGACGACCGGCGGTTGGACGGTTTTCGAGGACGGTGCGGGTGGATCAGGGCGCGTACAGTCGGCCAAGGTCAGCCCGATAAGGATCAACAACAGGTGGCACAGGCGCTGTTTCATGGCATTCTGTTCTCGCTGGTCCCGTATCGGTCGTCTTGTCGCAGAAGCCAAGCGCGTGACAGGGCAGATATCGCCTGCTCGGCTTGAGAAGGCCTGCTTCGCACAGATTCACGCATGATTCCTCGATGCCTGTTGCTGAGAAGGCAGGAAACAGCCGGGCAGGACGCAAGGGATCGTTGCGATCCGAACGGTCTGCGTGCAGATACGCAACAAGATCAGCATGTTCGGGGAAGACTAACTTATTCGTTCCGGCCTACATACCAACCGTATTATTAAAACATCGACGTCTTTTACCTGTCAATCGAAGCGATCGCATGTCCGGGGGGATATGCGGTCCCGGTGACCGGCTGGTGACGTACTCAGTAGAGTTCGATCCGTTGGCCGCGTTCGATCTTCAATCGGTCGGCCGCACGTCCCTCCTTCAGGAATATTTCCACATACCCGTTGCTGTTGATCAGGGCCTGAGGGGTATCGGGCAAGCCCTCTGCATAACTTCGCACCAACCCGTCGATTGTGATCCCGCCGATGCGTATATAGGGCTCGGGGCGTTTGGTCAGACCACGCACTTCTTTGAGGTGGTAAGCCGTGAGATTGGAGATCAGATTGCCGAAACGATCGATGTAGAGAATCTGTCCTGCCATCGCATGTTTGTCCCAGGCCGGTTCCGCAATCGGGAGGCGTTCGTAGTTCGGCACGAGTCGCCCGAATGAGCCTATCGGTTGGCTCTTGGTCAACCAGGCGGCTGCCGGCGCGAAGAGATCGCGCCCATCGAAGGTCGCCCCATCGGAGTCCAAGCGATATTGACGATTCTCGATCTGTCGCACTTCGACGGCCTGTTCTTCCTCATAGATATGGGTGAACAGGCCGTTGTCCGGCCCGATGAAAAAATAGCGCGAGGACGACACGAGCAGCGGCCGCCTGGTGCCGCCGACGCCGGGATCCACGACGGCCACATGGATCGTTCCGTCCGGGAAATAGCGATAACAGGACTTGAGAAGGTACGCGGCATCCGCCACATCGTGCGGCGTCACGTGATGGGAGAGATCCACGAGCCGGGCCTGCGGATTGATGTTGAGGATGACGCCCTTCATGCTGGCGACGAAATAGTCGCGTTCGCCGAAATCCGTCAGGAGCGTGATGAGCGGGATCGTTACCGGCATGACAAAGACAAGACCCGGATGCTGGGGGGTGGTTCAGGACAGGTTGAATGGTGTGACGGGATCAGAGTCGACATCGGCGGCTATAATTCTTCGAAACGGATTTCCATCACTTCGTACTCGACGACCTTCGCGGGGGTGGTCACTTCCACCACGTCCCCTACCCGCTTCCCGATGAGGGCGCGTCCGACGGGCGACTGGACGGAGATGCGGGAGAATTTCAAATCGGCCTCATCCTGCCCCACGAGGGTATATTGCTTCTTGGCTTGCGCCTCCTGCTCGATCAGCACCACGGTGGCGCCGAAGACGACCGTCTCGCTGGTGCGCCCCGCAATGTCGATGATCCGGCAGTCGGCCAGTTTGCCCTTCAGCTCCGCCAACCGCGCTTCGATAAAGCCCTGGCGTTCCTTGGCCGCGTCATATTCGGCATTTTCGCTGAGGTCGCCATGCGCGCGCGCTTCCGCAATGGCTTCGATCACCCGCGGCCGCTCGACCTTGTGCAGCCGGTCCAATTCGGCTTTCAGCGCTTCGTATCCTTTTCGCGTAATCGGTGTCGGCATATCTTCCCCCCGATGACCATTGAAACTGGTTTCCCGTATTGCGTGTCGGTGGTCTTTCCTGTCGCCGCACATCCAGGAGCCTCCCGGCTATCCGGCGGTCTTCCTGGAACCTGTTGTCAATTGGCTGTTTGCGCGAGCCCTCGCTCAATGCACCCGGTGATACTCCTGCAACGCTCGAATGGCAAGCCCCTTTTTCAACAAGGCTTCGATCCCCATGACGGCAGCCAGGGCTCCGCGCATCGTGGTGTAGTACGGCACGCCCTTATGAAGAGCCTCGCGTCGAATGGACAGCGAGTCGGTCTGAGCCGAAGCGGTGCGCACGGTGTTGACGACCAATGCCACCTCGCCGTTTTTGATATGATCGACGATATGCGGGCGTCCCTCCTGGACCTTGTTCACGACGTCCACGCAAATCCCCTGCTCGCTCAAGTGGAGCGCGGTGCCTGATGTCGCCGTGATGCGAAACCCCAGCCCGACGAGTCGCCGGGCGACATCGAAGGCCCCTGCCCGGTCTTCGCTCTTCACGCTCAGGAAGGCCGTGCCGGAGGTCGGCAGAATGGCACCGGCGCCGGCCTGGGATTTGACAAAAGCCCACCCGAAGTCGCTGTCGATCCCCATGACTTCCCCGGTGGATTTCATTTCTGGGCCCAGGAGCACATCCACGCCTGCGAACTTCGTGAATGGGAACACGGCTTCCTTCACTGAGAGATGTGTCGGCGTCGGAGCGGTGGTGAAGTTCAGCTGCTGTAGCGACTTGCCGACCATGACCTTCATCGCTAATTTGGCGAGCGGGATGCCGATCGCCTTGCTGACGAACGGCACGGTCCGTGAGCCGCGCGGGTTGACCTCCAGGACATAAATCGTCCGGTCCTTCACGGCGAATTGTGCATTCATGAGACCGATGACACCGAGTTCCAAGGCGAGCGCCGTCATTTGCCGCCGGATCTCTTCGATGATCGTCGCATCCAGCGTGTAGGGAGGCAGCGAACAGGCCGAGTCGCCCGAGTGAACGCCCGCTTCCTCGATGTGCTCCATGATTCCGGCGACGACCACGGTGGTGCCGTCGGAAATAGCGTCGGCGTCGATTTCGATGGCATCGCGCAAATATTTATCGATCAGCACCGGGTGTTTTTCCGATGCCCTGACCGCCGTGTTCATGTAGTGGAGCAGTCCCGCTTCGTCGTATACGATTTGCATCGACCGTCCGCCGAGCACATACGACGGCCGCACCATCACGGGATAAGTAATGTCGGCGGCGATCTTCAAGGCTTCTTCGACGGAGTGGGCCATCCCGCTCTCCGCCTGACGCAACCCGAGTTTATCGAGTAACTCACGGAAACGGGCACGATCCTCTGCGCGGTCGATCGCATCCGGACTGGTGCCGAGAATTCTGACGCCGGCGCGGGACAGGGAGAGCGCCAGTTTCAAGGGCGTCTGTCCTCCGAACTGCAGGACCACACCCATCGGCTGTTCCCGCTCCACGATGTTGAGCACGTCTTCTTCCGTCAACGGTTCGAAGTAGAGACGGTCGGAGGTGTCATAATCCGTGCTGACCGTTTCCGGATTGCAGTTGACCATGATGGTTTCAATCTGCTCTTCCCGTAGGGCCATGGCGGCGTGCACACAGCAGTAGTCGAACTCGATCCCCTGGCCGATCCGGTTCGGTCCGCCGCCGAGAATGACGACTTTCTTTTTGCCGGTCGGCCGGGCTTCGCATTCCCGTTCGTAGGTTGAGTAGAGATACGGCGTATGGGCTTCGAATTCGGCCGCACAGGTATCGACCCGCTTGTAGGTCACGCTCCGCGGCTGAGCGCCTTGACTCAATGCCAGCCGCCAGCCGCGAACGGTCTGTTGCTCCGTTCCCAGAAGTTGTGCCAGGCGCTGGTCGGAGAAGCCCAGTTCCTTGGCCTCGATCAGAAGATCAGGCCGCAGACCTGTGGTGCCCAGTGTCGCCCGTTCCGCGACGAGCCGGGCCTCGAATTCGATCAGTTCACGAATCTGCTGCAGAAACCAGGGATCGATCTTGGTGAGCGCGAATAACTCCTGATTGGGCATGCCGAGCCGCATGCCGTCGGCCAGCCGCCAGAGCCGGTCGGGCAGCGGTGTGCGCACCGCCTTGCGGACCTGCTCCATGGCCTCTTCCCGGTCGAGACCGGGAGGCACCGCGTGATCCAGCCCCATCTTCGAGCTGAATCCGAACTGATCGACCTCCATGGACCGGATCGCTTTCTGGAGCGATTCCTTGAAGGTGCGTCCGATGGCCATCACTTCGCCCACCGACTTCATCTGTGTGGTCAGCGTGGGATCGGCTCCGGGGAATTTCTGAAAGGCAAAGCGCGGAATCTTGACGACGACGTAATCGATGGTCGGCTCGAACGAGGCTTTGGTCACCCCGGTAATGTCGTTCGTGATTTCGTCGAGCGTATACCCGACGGCCAGCTTGGCTGCGATTTTGGCGATGGGAAATCCCGTCGCTTTCGATGCCAGGGCCGAGCTTCTGGAGACGCGCGGATTCATCTCGATGACGACCATCTCTCCGTTGACCGGGTTGAGGCCGAACTGGATGTTGGCTCCGCCGGTGTCGACGCCGATCTCACGAATGATGCGCACGGCCGCATCGCGCAGCATTTGATATTCTTTGTCGGTCAGGGTGAGGGCCGGGGCCACCGTAATACTGTCGCCGGTGTGCACCCCCATCGGGTCGAGATTCTCGATCGGGCAGATGATGACCACGTTGTCCTTCAGGTCGCGCATCACTTCGAGTTCGAACTCTTTCCATCCGATGACGGACTGCTCGATGAGCACCTGGCGGACCGGGCTCATGGACAGGCCCCATTCCACCTGCGTGCGAAATTCTTCGATGTTGTAGGCGATGTTGCCGCCGGTTCCGCCCATGGTGAACGAGGGGCGCACGATCGCCGGGAAGCGGATCCGTTCCAGTTCACGCTCGGCCTCGGCCAGGGAGGTCGCCACGCCGCTGTCCGGCACGCGCAGGCCGATTTTCCACATGGCCTGCCGGAACGCATCGCGATCCTCGGCCTTATGGATGGCCGCGATCGACGCGCCGATCATCCTGACGCCGTATTTTTCCAGCACCCCGCGCTTGGCCAGGCCGATGGCGGTGTTCAACGCCGTCTGTCCGCCCATGGTGGGCAGGAGCGCATCGGGCCGTTCGCACTCGATGACCTTCTCCACCACGTCCAGCGTGATCGGTTCGATATAGGTGCGGTCTGCAAAATCCGGGTCGGTCATGATCGTCGCCGGATTGCTGTTGATCAGGATCACGCGGTAGCCCTCTTCCTTGAGGGCCTTGCAGGCCTGCGTGCCGGAGTAGTCGAATTCGCACGCCTGCCCGATGACGATGGGGCCGGAGCCGATCAGAAGAATGGAGCGGATGTCTGTCCGTCGTGGCACAATTGACCTCAACTCAAAAAGTTAGCCGGTCGGCAGAGGCGCCTCGGGCATGGGCCCCACCGGTGGCCGGTAGGGTTGGATCGGTCCGGACGGGATCGCCGGGACCTTTCCTGCGGGATGATAGTGTTTCATGGCGTCCGGGATCCAGGCCTCGATCTGATTGATACGAGTCACATCGGACGGATGGGTCGAGAGAAATTCCGGAATGGCCTGCTGCGAGCGGAAACAGAGTTTATTGATCATGGCGCGCGGACAGCCGCTCATCCGTTCCCAGAAGGCGACCGCTTCGCGCGGGTCGTACCCGGCTTCGGCCATCAAGCGCAGGCCGATGAAATCCGCTTCCGATTCCTGCCGGCGGTCGAAGGGCAACGACACTCCGACACCGTAGACGGTCATGGCCGCCATGGCCGCATCCGGGCGACCCGCGGCCGCGCCGGCGCCCAGGGCCGCCAATTGTCCGATCTGTTCGAGCACGCTGCGACTCATCCGTTCCGCTCCGTGGCGCTGCAGGGCATGCGCGACCTCATGACCCATGACGGTCGCCAACCCGTCTTCAGTTTTCGTGACCTTCAAAATTCCGGTGAACACCGCCACCTTGCCGCCGGGAAGCGCGAAGGCGTTGATCGTGCGATCGTCCTGAATGACCGCGAACTCCCACTGATACTCAGGCTTATTGGCCGCCTTGGCGATGCGATTCCCGACCCGGTGCACCATTTCGTTGAGCTCCGGATTTTCGCTCAAGGGAGCCTGCCGGAGCACTTCTCGAAAAGCCGAGAGGCCCATCGCCATTTCTTTTTCTTCCGAAATATAGATGAACTGCTCCCGCGCGGTGCCGGGCGCCCGCTGGCACCCAGCAAGCGATTGCATCAAGCCGGCCGCCGCACCGAGCCCCACCGTCGTCGAGAGGAGATGGACGGCGCGGACTCCCAGGGCCAAAGCCGCCCGTCTTCCCATCGGGGTGTTGAGCAGGGTGTCGAGTGAATGTCGGCCTGATGGGTGCATCATGTCCACTCCATTCAATCAGCACCAGGCGCGGGATGCAACTCACCGCCTCAGGGCATCCACAGATACATGAACTGCGGAGACCCGCCTCGCACGACTGAGAGCACATCGATGTTCGCCAGGCTGGCCAGGCTCGGCGCCGGCGCGACCAATCGCGAATAGACATTGTTCTGGTATTCGCCCGGTCTGCGATAGGTCACCACTTTTGCTTCCGTGAGGCCGGCTTTTTTCTTCGCCAGCTCGATGGCGTCCTCGAGATATCCGACGTCATCCACCAGCCCGGCAGCTTTCGCCTGCTCGCCGGAATAGATCCGGCCGTCGGCCAGCTTCCTGATGGTCTCGCCGTTCATGTTCGGGCGACCGTCCTGCACGACCTGGAGAAACCGCTGGTAAAAGCCGTCGATGACGCCTTGGAAGATCGCGCGTTCCTCCGGCAGCATCGCCCGGAAGGGCGAGCCCATATCCTTGCGCGGTCCGGAGGTGACGGCGTTGGTCTCCACGCCGACCTTTTCGAGGAGCCCTCTGGCATTGACGGTCAACATGATCACGCCGATGCTGCCGGTGACGGTCGACGGATGGGCGAGCACCGTATCGGCTGCGGCTGCAATGTAGTACCCGCCGGAGGCGCCCACATCCATGATGGAGGCCACAAGCGGAATCTTCCGGCTGGTCTTGAACGACTTGAGTTCGTGATAAATGATGTCGGACGCGGTGACGGTGCCGCCCGGACTGTTGATCCGGAGCACGACGGCCTTGACGCGCTCGTCCTTCGTGGCCCGTTCCAGCTCCTCTTTCACGGTGGCGAGCATGCCGGGCGAAGAATAAAACCCGTCCTTATTTTCGGAGCTAATTACACCGGACACGTCCATCAGCAGGACTTTGTCTTTGCCGGTCCCGCTGACCTTCTGTTCTTCAAGTGCGCCCGGTCCCGGCGGCAGATTGATCGTGACACAGGCAGCCTGCATCAGGGCCAGGACAATCACGGCAACTGCGGTACAGAGATGCCAAGGGCCGAAGGCTTGTCCGACTTTGTGGTTCGTGACGAGGCGCCGGCGATGCGGTCTCGCATGTGGCTGCAGATCATTCGTCACCGCAGACAGGTCGACGACGGGCAGGCTCTTATGCATAATGTGTCTCCATCAACGCGACAAATTGTTCAAAGAGATAGGCCGAATCGTGCGGACCCGGTGCCGCTTCAGGGTGATACTGGACGGAGAAGACCGGGCGGTCCAGACACATCATGCCCTCGACCGATCCGTCGTTGAGACTGGTATGGGTCAACTGCACGCGCCCGAACGGCGTGTCTACAATCGGCATGTCCTGCCCTTGCGCCGGTGCCCCGATCGGGAAGCGCACAGCAAAATTATGGTTCTGCGAGGTGATCTCGACCTTTCTGGTCCGGAGGTCGATGACCGGGTGATTGACGCCATGGTGGCCGAATTTCAGTTTGTAGGTGGAGAAGCCAAGCGCCAGGCCGAGCAGTTGGTGACCCAGACAGATGCCGAAAATCGGCAATCGGCCGATCAGTTCCCGAAGCGCGTCCATGGCATAGGGCACCCCCTCCGGGTCCCCTGGGCCGTTCGAGAGGAACAATCCCTGAGGATTGAGCGCCAACACGTCCTTCGCCTGGGTGGAAGCGGGCACCACGGTGACCTCGCAGCCGACATCGACTAGTCGCCGGAGAATGTTCTGTTTGACGCCGAAATCATAGGCCACCACACGCCATGTTTTTCGTGCTGCCTGCGCGGTGCCGGGTGCGGGCATCGTCAGCTTCGGCGCCCAGTCGCCGGTTCCGGCTGTCCAGGTGTAGCGTCGCTCGCAGGTTACCGTGGCGGCCAGATCGCGGCCGATGATGCTCGGCGCCTTCCGTGCCTTGTCGGCGAGACGACGCGGATCGAGATCGATGTGGGAGATCACGCCAGGCTGGGCGCCCTTCTCCCGCAGATGTGTGGTGAGCGCTCGGGTGTCGATGCCCTCGATCGCCACGATGTTCGCGGCCTGCAAATATTCCTGAAGCGTGGCCTTGCTGCGCCAATTGCTCGCCAGCCGGCTGGACTCCTTGACGACGAATCCTTCCGCCCAGATCCGGGTGGACTCGATGTCTTCCGGTGTCACACCATAGTTGCCGATATGAGGGCAGGTCATGGTCACGATCTGTCCTCGGTAGGAGGGATCGGTCAATACTTCCTGATAGCCGGTCATGGCCGTGTTGAATACGACTTCACCCCCGGTCTCCCCTTCTGCTCCGAGGGCCCGTCCTTCGAACCAGGTTCCGTCGGCCAGCGCCAGAATCGCTTTCTTCAAGATGACTCCTTATCGAGGGACCCAGGATCGCACGCGCACGGTCAACAGCGCGATTCCGAGTCCGACATTCACGACATACAAGGCCCGTACCGGTTTGTGCAGTTGAAAGAATGCTTCGAACGCCGCTTTCCGGGCCTCCTCTCCTTTGGAGGCAAAGGCCTGAGCTTGCAGAGCCGCCGCCTGGGGATGCAACACAAACGTGATGACTCCCGCGGTGAGGAGCATGGCTCCGAGCAACAGCCATTCGGTTCTGGTGATCTCGCCATCCGCCAAGCCCCGCTGGACCAGCCAGGCCCGCCACAGGACTCCCGAGGTCAGGATTGCCGCCGATCCGAGCACCAGACGGTTGTACCCGTCGAAGGCGCGGGTCAGAAAGAATCCGCCGGTGTCCTGCCCGCCGAACGTATTGAACACGGCCGGGATGACGGCGGCAACGAGCACCAAGAGACCGCCGATCCAGACCGCCAGGGCCAGCAACTCACAGGTGATACAGGCGATCAGTCCTTGGCGCACCGTGTCGAATTCCTATGCCTGCCGCTCTAAGCGATCGAGTTCGAACACGACGCGACCGGAGACGATGGTGGTCGTCACCCGTCCCTTCACTTTCCAGCCGGCGAATGGTGTGTTGCGGCTCTTGGAACGAAACCGTGAAGGGTCCACTTGCCACTCCCTGTTCGGATCGACGATGGCGACGTCGGCCGGCGCACCGACCGCCAGGGTGCCGGCATTGAGACTGAATGCTTTGGCCGGTGCGGTCGCAAGCTTGTCTACCGCGGATTCGAGCGTAAGCACCCCTTCATCCACCAGGGCCAACGTCAGCGAGAGGGCAGTTTCCAGGCCCACGATGCCGAAGGGCGCTTCGGTAAACTCCTGCTGTTTTTCTTGTGTCGCATGCGGGGCATGGTCGGTCGCGATCACGTCGATGGTTCCGTCGCGGAGTCCTTCCTTGATCGCCTGAACGTCCTGCATGGTCCTGAGCGGAGGATTCATCTTCGCGTGGGTGTTGTACCCGCGTGTCAGTTCTTCGGTCAGAGTGAAGTGATGCGGACAGGCTTCAGCGGTGACCTTGAGTCCGCGTGCCTTCGCTTCCCGCACCATACGCACCGAGCCGGCCGTGCTGATGTGTGCGAGATGGAGGCGGGCACCGGTCAGTTCAGCCAAGGAGACATTGCGGGCCACCATGACATCTTCCGCCGCGGAGGGAATGCCCGGCAGGCCGAGTTCGGTCGAGACCAGCCCTTCGTTCATACACCCGCCTTCGGACAGATGCAGATCTTCGCAGTGATCCACGACCGGCACGTCGAAGGCGCAGGCATATTCCATGGCGCGTCGCATGACGAGGCTGTTCATCACCGGCTTTCCGTCGTCGGAGATGGCGACACAACCGGCGCGGCGCAGATCGCCGATTTCCGCCAGTTCTTTGCCTTCCGATTTTTTTGTGATGGCGCCGATTGGATACAGGTGGGCGTTCCCCGCTGCCTTCGCGCGCTCAAGCATGAATTCGGTGACGGCCTGATTGTCGTTCACAGGATTGGTGTTGGGCATCGCGCAGACGGTGGTGAATCCACCCGCGACGGCCGCAGCCGTGCCGGACCGGATCGTCTCTTTATACTCGAAACCCGGCTCGCGGAAATGCACGTGGAGATCCACGAACCCCGGAAGCACTAATTGTCCCCTGGCTTGAATGACTGTTGCGCCGGCCGGCGCCTTGAGGGACGGTCCGACTGCCGAGATTGTTCCGTTTTCGATTAGGACATCCGCCACGCCGTTCACGCGTCCGGGATCGATCACATGACCGCCTTGAATCAGTAGTGTCATCGTTCACTCACAAAAAGAAAAAGGTAAAAGGATTCACTCGGTCGCTTCGTCCGGCTCAGCCGGCTCCCGACATGAGGTATAAAATGCCCATGCGCACGGCCACGCCGTTCGCCACCTGATCGAGAATCACGGACGAGAGACTGTCCGCCACGTCGGGGGCGATTTCCACCCCGCGGTTGATGGGGCCCGGATGCATGACGATGGCGCCGGGCTCGGCCAGCTTTACGCGTTCGCCGGTTAATCCATAATGTCGCGCATATTCCCGGATCGTCGGAAACAACGCGCGGCCCTGTCGCTCCAATTGGAGGCGTAACATCATAATCACGTGAACGCCTCGCAGCGCTTCGTCCAGGTTGTGGTAGACCTGCACTCCGAGCTGGCTGATGTGCAAGGGGATCATGGTCGGTGGTCCGACCACCCGCACTTCCGCTCCGAGTTTCGTCAGGGCAAAAATGTTCGAGCGGGCGACGCGGCTATGCGCCACATCGCCGACAATCGCGACGCGTAATCCGGCGAAGCCCATTTGCCGGCTGCGGATTGTGTACAGGTCGAGCAGAGCCTGGGTCGGATGTTCATGCCACCCGTCCCCGGCATTGATGACCGAAGACTTGACGCCCCGCGCCAGAGTCTCGGCCGCGCCGGCCGAGGAGTGTCGCAGGACGATGATATCGGCCTGCATGGCTTCGATGTTCCGGGCCGTATCCAGGAGCGTCTCCCCCTTCACCACGCTGCTGGAGGAGGGGGAAAAATTGATGACATCGGCGCTGAGCCGCTTGGCGGCCAATTCAAACGACGTTCTGGTTCTCGTGCTCGGCTCGAAGAAGAGGTTGACGACCGTCTTGCCCCGTAATGCCGGCACTTTTTTGATCTCGCGGCCGGAGACTTCCTTGAAGGAATCCGCGGTGTCCAGGATCAACGTGATATCGTCCGCCGACAGGTTGGCCAGGCTGAGTAGGTCTTTCCGTTTGAGGCCCACGACAATGTCTCCGGTTACGCCCTGAGGATGACCACGCGATCCTCTTCCCCGTTTTCTTCGAGATGCACCTCAATGGCCTCTTCGCGCGAGGTGGGAATATTCTTGCCGATGTAATTGGCTTTGATCGGCAGTTGCCGATGACCGCGATCGACCAGCACCGCCAGCTGAATTTCCGCCGGTCGTCCCAGGTCGATCAGGCTGTCCATGGCGGCGCGAATGGTGCGGCCGGTGAAGAGCACATCGTCCACGAGGACCA
>CABVRO010000035.1 GCA_902500715.1 uncultured Nitrospira sp.
AACATGGCGGCCACTGCCCCTCTGACCATCAGTCATGAATAATGCGGGCTAGGAGTCTGTCCGAGTCATCCTTCGTTGCGAGGCCTTTGAAGCGGAAGCCGCCGGGGTTGCTCGCCCGTAAGGCCGAGGCAGGTGTACGAGCAGTCCGTCGAAGGCGCACAGCACGATGATGAAAGAGCGCTACGCCTGTGCACGCTGCCGAGCCGGTGAGGCGGCCGGGCAGCTGAACGAGAACAACCCCGCCGGGCGAGAGGATCGGGCGCCGGAGCAGATATGCATGAATAGTCCGGGCTAAGACAATGACCTTGCGCTTCTTCTATCGTTACGCTAATGTAATGAATCGCTGTTACTGTAAGGAGGAAGCATGTCCACGTCGACGTTGACGAGCAAAGGCCAAACCACCATACCGATAGAGGTGCGGAAGCAGCTCAATCTCCATCCCGGAGATCGTCTGGAGTTCGTGATCGATGAAGACGGACGTGTCTTGATTTTGCCCGCGAGTATCGATGCATCGGAACTTGCCGGCATGCTCAAGCGGCCCGCTAAGCCGGTCAGCGTCACTGCGATGAATCAAGCGATTCGCAAGCGCGGAGCTCGGCGATGATCGGAATCGATACCAATGTCCTCATCAGACATTTGGTGCAGGACGATCCCGGACAGTCGCGCGCTGCAACCCACATCATTACGAAGCAATGCACACGTGACGATCCGGGGTTCATCAATCGCATCGTGTTGTGTGAAATGGTCTGGGTGCTGGAAAGCGCGTATGGGTATTCAAAGGAGACCGTTGTGAGCGTGCTGGACAAACTCTTGCGAACGAGCCAGTTCAAGATAGAGGATCCTCAGTCGACCTGGACGGCCTTTCGTCTGTATCAAAATGGAAAGGCGGACTTTGCAGATTGTCTGTTGGGAGCCACCAATCGGTTAGCCGGCTGCGATTCGACGGTCACCTTCGATCACGCCGCAAGCAAGTTGGAAGGATTCCTGGCGCTATAGACCCCCTGTCCGACCCTGCATGACAACACCGAATGGCCGGAGACCGTCACGATCGGCACCAACGAACTGATCGGAACCGATCCAAGGAAACAGCCACCCGCGCCGGCACGCGTAATGCCCGGACAGTGAAAGAAGGGCGCGATTCTGCCCAAATGGGACGGCAAGGCGGCGGAGCGCACCGTGGCACACCTGGAGACGCTCCTGGCGCGACAATAGGGAAGCTTCCCGGCCGAAACCTGAGCCTGCTGAAAGAAACTTCCCTGCCAGGCCCACGCCCGAGAAGTACTGTGCGATTGCAAGACCTTGCTTGTTCTGCGTGTTGCCTCACCCCCTTCCCCCCCAGGAAACGTGCCGCTTGATGTGCCGGCAGGCTTGAGACGAAATGAGAAGAGGAGAGAGTGGTTGCATGATTTGCAAAGACAGTGCATATTATCCGCATGTGGATTGCGAGGGAATTTCAAGGGCTCATCCGGCGCGTGGCGAAGCAGTTTCCGGCCGTGCTCATCACCGGTGCGAGACAGACCGGCAAGACGTCGCTGCTGCGGCATCTCTATCCCGGCGCCTCCTACCTGACCCTCGATCTCCCGGCGAACGCGGAGGCCGCGCGCACCGCACCCGACGAGTTGCTCAAGGCCTATCCGCCACCGGTGATCATCGACGAAATTCAATATGCTCCTTCGCTCCTGCGTCATCTCAAAGTCCGAATCGACCGGGATCGCTCGCCCGGCCGCTTTCTGTTGACCGGCTCGCAAGTGTTCCCGCTCATGCACGGCGTGTCGGAGAGCTTGGCGGGGCGCTGCGCGGTGCTGAATCTGCACACACTGGCGAGGGCCGAATTGCTCGCGGCGGGTCATGCGATCGAGGAGTCTCGCTACCTGTTTCTCGGCGGATATCCCGAACTGCACCTCGGGACTGACCCCGACCTGTGGTTTCCCGCGTACGTAGCCACCTATCTCGAACGCGACGTGCGCAACGTGCTGCGTGTTGCGGACCTTCCGGAATTCAATCGATTTCTGCGCGCCTGCGCACTACGGACGTCACAGATGGTCAATTACTCCGACCTTGCGCGGGATACGGGCATCGCTCCCAATACCGCGCGCAAATGGGCAGGGCTGCTACAGACATCTGGAGTGGTGGCCATGATCGAACCGTATTTCGGCAATCGCACCAAGCGGCTGATCAAAACGCCCAAGCTCGCATTCCTCGACACCGGTCTGGCGGCGTTTCTCGCGGGATTCCGTTCGATGCGTGAGTTGACGGCATCCACGCTCGCCGGTGCCTTCTGGGAGTCGCATGTCTTCGGCCAGATCCTTCGCCAAGCGGCGAGCCGCGCCGATGCCGCACCGATCGGTTACTGGCGTACAGCAGGGGGGCCAGAGGTGGATGTGGTGATTGAGCGAGCCGGCGCCCTCATTGCGGTCGAATGCAAATGGAAAGAGCATCCGGGGCCCGCGGACGCCGGCGGGCTCAAGGCCCTGGAGGCCGCCGAACCAGGACGAGTGAAGCTGAAGATGATCGTGTGTCGCACGAAAGCAGCCTACCGGCTGCCCGATGGAACCTGGGTCGTGCCCCTCTCCGATGCGCTGAAACGGTTGACTTCAACATGACGCCGGCGCTTACTGGCCGGACAGTGGAGGAAGGGCGCGATTCCGCCGAAATGGGACGGCAAGGCGGCGGAGCGGATCGGGTCTCATCTGAAGCACCTACTGGTAAGACAATAGAGAGCCTCTAAAGCCGAAACCTGAGCCTGCTAGCCCGCATTATTCATGGCGGTTCGTCGCGACAAAGAAAGACGCACGCCATTTCGCCGGAATGGGACGGAGAATTGGCGGATCAAATCGTCGCCCGCCTTGAAACACTCCTGGTGCACTTAGAATCCAGACTGTGCATACAACGAGTGGGCTCTAATCCATTCTCGCAACCATGCACTAAGTCGACATTCGTTCTCATCTGACCATGCTGAGTGATAGCCGGGGTTATGCATCCCGCGCATTTTTCGTTTCATTGCTGAGGGGGCAAGGATAAACCTTTCTTTCAGAATCCAATTCGCAATATTGGGGCGCCCGCCGGGATTGAATATGTCGCAGAACGAACCATTGACGAGCACGCAGCATGTCGCACTTTTATACGTATATTAAGAGTCCGTCTTTTCCTGGACAATAGTGTTCAATTTGCTTATCGTTTCAGGCAACATCGTTATAGAATGTCCCTCATGAAACAAGCTAACTAGTTATTCCCTATGAGTTTTGTTGAAAAGATCGACAACTGGATACTTAGGCCCGTCAGTTGCATATCTCAATCCGATGCTTGCGCCGGATTGGCCGCCGAGAATTCCGCAGTTGATCGATCGAGGAATCGAAAACAGGTGCGCACAAGCGTGAAGTCGATCGCTATCATACAACGCCATATTCCGCATTACCGTGTCGCCTTGTTCTCAGCACTGGAAGCCGAGGCTCAGCGATTCGGCTACAGGCTCACCGTATTTTCAGGGTGCGACAATACTCAGAAAAGGATGCCTTTTGCACACTGTGCGCTGCCGATGCATCACGTGAGTTTCAGCACACAAGGCCCAGGTTGGCTGGCAGGGCTTGAGCAGGCCCTCGCAGGTTCTGATGTGATCGTGGCGCCGCATGAATTACACTGTCTGTCAATTCCTTACCTCTGGATGAAACGCCGGCGGCTTTGTTCCACTTGGATCTGGTGGGGGCACGGCTATAACTTTCAGGCGTCCATGCAGCATCCGATCTACCATTGGGCATCCAATTTTATGAAAGATTTTCTGGGTACCCGTGCAAACGGAATGATCACCTACACGCATGGGGGCGCACAATATTGGCGGGAGCGGGGAATACCGGCCGACCAAGTAGTACCGTTTCTCAATACCATCGATGTTGAAGGGTTATGGCAGAGAAGCTGTCAGGTTACCGAAACCAGACTTGCAGAGGCCAGGGAGCGGCTGGGCCTGAGAAACAAAAGAATTCTGTTGTTTTCTGGACGATTGTATGCGGAAAAACAGGTCGACTTTCTGCTGCAGGCTTTGGCGCACGTTCAGCAAGCCTGTCCTGACACAGCGCTCCTGATTCTCGGTGATGGGGTAGAACGCCCGCGATTGGAAGCTCTCTGCCAAACCTTGCGGGTGCACGACGTGCATTTTCTGGGGGAGATCACCGATACGATCGAATCCAGTGTATATTTCAAACTAGCCCAGCTGCTGGTCATTCCCGGCCTTGTGGGATTGGCTATTGTGCATGGATTTGCTTTCAACCTGCCGCTCATCACAACTCAACGGAACTTCCACAGTCCGGAAATCGAGTACCTATCGGAGCATAACGGCTCAATGACCGCGCATCATCCGCAAGCCTACGCGGCTGAAATCATCCGTGTGTTGTCCTCACCAGCGCAATACAACACCATGCAGGAACAGGCCGGGCAGACGGCACGCCAACTTACGTTGAGCGCATCAGCCACTCGCTTCATGCTGGCCGTTGATCGGTTCACAAATCCCTCGGTACCGGTTGCGAATGATCGTCGCCGCTATGAACGAACTGCTCTGGGTTCTTCAAACACGGCTGCTTGAGTAGGAGAATATCTATGTTGTCACGCCGTCGGTTTCTTCAAGTGTCTGCGGCCTTAACTGCAACAGCCCTCTGTTCTGGTCTGCCGCGACTGAGTCACGCGGAGGGAGATCTTGAGAGCCGGGTGATTTTTGATGAGAGCTTAAGCTGGGTGACCGAACATTCTGCGCATAGTATGTGCCAACGAATGAAGCAAGCCGGTTTTAACGTCGTGATGCCATGCGTCTGGCATGGTCGCGGAACCAGCTGGCCGTCGAGCCTTGCCCCTTGGGACAACTACAAATTAGACGAAATGGCTCGTTGGAATTCCAGCTTTGACCCCTTGGGAAAGCTGGTGGAAATCGCCGCGCAGTATCAGATTGAGGTGCACCCCTGGTTTAATGTCACGCTCCGTCAGCGTGAGTTCTTGCCGCACTTTTACGGGCCCGGGACACCCGCCGACGCCTTTGATGTCCACCGCCCGGACTTTCGTACGTTTATCTCAAATTTAATGATCGAGTGTGTGTCGCGGTATCCCGTTCACGGCATCAATCTCGATTATATCCGTAGCGTCTCAATCTGCCAGAGTCCCGAGTGCGCGCGGGAATATAACCACCACACGAATCGGAATCTCATGTTGGATCGGTTGAGCTACGGCGCCTCTGCCGATGCACGGGAAGCCATCGCCGATTGGAACGAACAGGCGGTCGGGGATATCGTTCGACGGGTGTCCCGTCATGTACGAACGAACCAGCCCAATCTTCTGATCAGCCTGTGCGGGCACCCCGGACATCCAAATTTGTATATTCAAGGGCAAAAAAGCATCAAGTGGGCTGATGAAGGGTTGATCGACGTCATATACGACATGCGCTATCCCGCCGAGCCAAACTGGGAAGAGATCCGTGCCGTACAGCAGTCCATGAAACGGCCTGAAGCCTATGCGGTTCTGATTGGAAACTACGATCTGGTCGGAGCGCATCAGATCTCCGTATCCAGCGCGGGTTCTCGCGTAGCTGCGCAAATTGTTCGCAGCCGCCAGGTTGCGCCGGGAAACGGAGTGGGCGTCTATCTTTATAGTCTACTCAACGACGAGCAGATCAATGCGCTGCGCTCCGGTCCATTCCGCACTCCGGCCAGTCCGAAATGGACGCGCGCAAAAGGGCTGGATCTTTCTACCCCGACCGGCCTGCTGGTACAATAGTCCGCGCGGCCCACACCGGGATTGCTCGCTCCCCGAATTTCCATTACATCACACGCCATTGTGACGTATATAATGCGTGGCTCCTTCAAAGCTTCGCACTTTCTTTCTCGCGTAGGATGCGGCCCATGGCCTATGCATTCGGCTTTTTGATTGTAGCGCTGCTGGTCAAAGATACCGCGCCCATCGGCGATCAGTACGTCTTGCGAAGTCTGTCGCAGGGACTCTGTCTCGCTGCGGGGTTTTGGTGGCTCTTTACGCAGGGCAGTATCGCTGCCATGCGACGATACTGGCTCATCCTGATTTATAGCGCGGTACTATGCGGCACGGCTTTTGTCTCCATGGACTCCACACGGGTCCTGCTTCAGGTTCTATCCCTTATGGCAGTCACACTGTTTTTCATGAGCTATTGTGAACAAGCCCAACACACGCCATCCATGCACAACACCGCTGCTCGTATGGTCATCTATGCACTTCTGCCGATCTGCCTGGGAAGTCTTTTGTTGTACAAGGTCGCACCTACCTTGGCTTTCGACCAGACTGTGGAACGAATGGTATGGGACAATCCGCACCGTTTCAAAGGGCTCTTCGGCAAACCGGCGGGAATCGCTGCAGCATCGGGCATTCTGCTCGGCCTGTGCGCCTTTACGAAGGTTCATTGGCTCCTTCGCTCCGCCGGAGCGTTGTCCTCACTCCTGTGCCTCTACCTAACACTGTCACGAAGCTTCTGGGTCGGATCGTCTGTCGCGCTACTAGTCACTGCGTTCTTGTATGTCAAACGGAAAGGCCTGCTCCTCGTAGCGGGGGTCGGCGGTCTGCTGTTGACCATGGCAACCGTCACCATCATGGACACAAAGATTCCTGGACTAAACCAATCGCGATCAATGCGATCTGACTCGCTGGAAAACCTCTCAGGCAGGACGACACTCTGGACCCTCGCCCTTGCTCGCTTCTGGGATCGTCCGGTGCTTGGATACGGCTATACGGTCGGTCATCAGGCATTTCTCTACAGTCGCAGGGCCAAGGGAGCAGATGTGGCCGGAGACAATGTTGATCTGTTTCGGAACGAGACCTTTTCATTGCATAACGGATATGTACAAGCATTGCTCGATTCCGGTGGAATGGGGGCCGTGCTCTATACCATTATCATGGGAATCACCGTGTGGAGAATTATGCGGTATGACCGTTTAAAAGCTCATGCGGCAACATTGTATTCCCTGGTGTTTTTATCCATCGCGAATATCGGAGAAACACTGGTGTATACACCAGCCACCTTTCACGCGGCGTTTTATTGGTATGTGGCAGTGCTTGCACTGGGATTGCGATTCAACGTCGAGCCGTTACCCGCGCCACACGTTGAACCAGTCGTTCTACCGGTGCGTGAACGGACAACGAAATATCCGATACTGTCACGACCAGAGCCGCGGGTTCAACAGAGCAGGGCAGGTCTGGATCCAGGCTGATCTTTGCCGATGCGCGCTTTGCGACTGACTAACATATCAGTGGTGCATATGCAGTCGCGCACTTTCCACAGCGCCAACCTTGCTGACAGCGGGCGCCAATGTTCATACTATCCCGCGTTCTACCGACTTTCAAAACCTGGCATGAGTAAATCAGTGCAACGCCTTGCGAACCACATATCTCTTCAGGCCGAATACGTTTCGAGATCTCCTCATTCTCTGGAGAATTCAGACCTGATATGAGGAATGCTGACCCACCTTCACATCAAGGCCAGACTGAGCAACTGGTAGTGGCAGGATCCGCCGTCCTCCTCGCATCGGCGTTTGGGAACGGGCTTAACTATCTGTTCGGCGTACTCCTGGCACGATCCTTGGGCGCGGATCAATTCGGATTGTACGCATTGGCCCTCACATTTTTCAGCACCTTGACCATGGTGGTTCCGCTCGGGATGGATGCTGGCGCAATCAAGTTTATTTCCGAGTATCGGACACGTCAGGATTCTCAGGGGATTCAGCGCATCATTCTCATGGTGGGAGTGGTCACCGTTTTGATCGCTGCATTAAGCAGTGTCGTTCTGGCAGGATTTTCCTCACTAATCAGCGACTCGCTCTATCACAAGCCGGAGTTGAGAGTCTTGCTGCTGTATGTTGCCGGAGGTATTCCCCTCTACGCGCTGACCGGCGTTCTCTTGGCATCTTTGCAATCCCATCAAACCGTTCGGCCACTCATCGCAGTCAGGTATCTTTGGGAACCGATCGCAAAATTCACACTTGCCGGTCTTGCTATTTGGATAGGATGGGGGCTGGTAGGAGTGTTCGGCGCCTTTCTGATTGCATTGCTGATCAGCCTGACGCTGACGCTCGGCTTTCTTGGTACAATCGTCCGATTTCGCCTGCCCATCGTCGACCTGTGGCGACGAAATGAAGTCGCACGACTATTTACATTTTGTCTTCCGCTTGGCGTGGCCACCATGTTCGGCGTCGTAGCCCCGCGCGCCGACATCCTCATTCTCGGCTCCTGGGCCAGTATGCATGACATCGGTATTTATCAGGCCGCCTTCCAGACAGCGGCCGCATTGGCATTGATTCTCGGCGCGCTAGAATCGTCGCTCACCCCGTTCTTCGGCCAATTGCACGCACAGAATGACATTGCAGCGCTGAAGCATATATATCAGACTGCATCAAAGCTCGTTCTTTTGTTTACCATTCCGCTATTTGTTCTCCTCGCAGTTTTCAGTGGGGAGGTGCTCTCTCTCTTCGGGACCGAATTCCGCGCAGGTGGCGCACTATTGATTATTTTAGCCTCCGGACAACTCCTCAGCAGTGCAGGAGGATCACCTAATAACCTTCTGCTGATGGGTGGTCACTCCCGACTTGTCATGTGGAACACCATCGGAGTCGGCCTTTTGGCCTTCGGAGTTTTCGCGTGCACCATTCCGCTCTGGGGTGTGTTAGGAGCGGCGATCGGAGCGGCTGCAACCCAGGTGTTTGGCGTTGCGATCCGAATTCTGCAAGTCTGGCGGCTACTTCACATCCAGCCGTTCACACGACGACTTGTCAAACCACTCTTGGCAGGGCTTGGTAGCGCGTTGCTGGGGTTTTCCATGAAATCGACAGTGCCGGCTCTGCTGCTTCCCGGCCTCGGATTCGTGATGGGATTGGTCTATATTATTCTACTGATTGCGCTGAGACTCGACTCCCAGGATCGTCAGGCATTGAATGCCCTAGCGAGCAAAGCCAAAATGATCATTGTAGCGCGTGTCTGATACTGATACAGACTACTCGTATGAAACTCACCGTTATTACAAATATTCTCACACCATACCGCCTCCCATTGTTTCAGGCGATGGCAGAACAGGTGGACGAGTTTCACGTCGTATTGATGGCGAAGCAAGAAGAGAACAGACTCTGGAAGATTGAGGATGTTCCCTTTCCGGTTCACGTCTTGCCCGGTTTACACATACGCCCTTGGGGTGCACCTGTCGCCGTGCATCTTAATTACGGCACGGCGGCACTGCTCAAACAGCTTCATCCGGATATCGTCCTGAACGCCGGTTTTGCCTTGGCCAACCTGGCGGCATATTGGTACTGTCGACGCGCTCACGTCCCATTCGTCCATTGGGCCCATCTTTCGCTTTACGACGGAGCACAGACCTCGTTTGTCCGACGTCGAATTCGCCATTGGCTGATTGGACGCTGCGATGGCGCAGTCGGTGAATCCTCTCACGCTCGCGACGCATTCATTCATTATGGTGCTCCGAAAGAACGGATAATAGTAGCGACCATGCCTTTGGATGTCACGGGACTGCACGATCGTGTCCTGGCGATCAAACAGACGCCGGAATACTGTCCCCTACAAAAGACGCTTTCAAAACCGGTGCTGCTCTCAATCGGGCAGATCATTCCTCGAAAAGGCTATCAAGAGCTCTTTGCCATCTATGAGCGGCTCCTGACGACACACCCTCATACATCGTTACTCATTGTCGGCGATGGACCGGACAGAGCACATTTTGAGACGATGGTGAGGCAACAGGGATGGACGCAAGTCCACTTTGTGGGGTTTGTCCAGGCCCAAGATCTGCCGCGATATTTTGCCATCAGCGATGTATTCATTTTCCATACGCTCTACGATCCTTTCGGTCTAGTACTGAGTGAAGCGATGGCGGCTGAAGTCCCTGTCGTCTCATCAATTCATGCCATGGCCACCCACGATCTTGTCGAGCATGGGGTGACAGGCTTTTGTATTGACCCCCTCCAACCGGAGGCCTCAGCGCAGACGCTCCGACATCTTTTCGACATGCCTCCACAACAACGTGCGCGCTTAATCAACGCAGCCTATCGCAAGGTGCTCCCGTGCGATAGCAGAAGCAGCGCATCAACGATATTGGAGTTCCTTGCGACGTTCAGGACTCCACACGAACGACGTATGGCGATAACGCCCGAGACCTCCAACCGTATCTCATGATCACTCGCAAGGAGACCATCGAGGTCATCGGTCCAACGCCGCCGCCTTATCATGGTGTCAGTGTAGCGACTCAGGTATTGCTCGACGCGCTACCTCATTCACGATTGTCGGTCGTCCATTTGGATACAGCGGACAGGCGCGGCATTGCCCATGTGGATCAACCGGATCTTTGGGATGTCCTGTTGTTCATCCGTCAGTGGTTCGCGCATATCCGCATTCTGCTCTGGAAACGGCCTTGTATCTGTTATCTCCCTCTCTCTCAAAGTCGCATTGGATTTCTGCGCGACAGCCTGTTTATGATTCCAGCGTTTCTCGCGGGCTCAGCTGTCGTGGCGCATCTTCATGGCGCCAATTTCCATCAGGTGTATGAGGGTGGAGGAGGGGCCTTCAAATGGTACGTTGATCGAGTGTTGAAACGAGTGACCAAATTTATCGTTCTTGGCGAGATGCTCAAGCCGATTTTTCACAGGTGGGCTCATCCTGAGTCGATCGCGGTCGTTCCGAATGGGGTGCCGGAATTATCGACCCATCGAGGCGATCAACCACCATCCTCACCGTCGGCTGGACTCCGAATCGTTTTTCTGTCCACCCTCAGTCGGCACAAAGGGCTCTTCGTGCTACTGGACGCAGTGACGCTCGTGGTGCAGGAGTTTCCAGAGGTCGAGTGTCATATTGCCGGCCCCTGGTATGGCGCGGGCACTGAGCAGCTGGTCCGCAAGCAATTAGAGGATACTCATCTGACCTCTCGTGTTACCTTTCATGGCCAATTGGCGGGCGAGAAGAAGATGGAATTTCTACAGAGGGGAGATCTGTTCGTCTTTCCCGGAATTCAACAAGAAGGCCAACCGCTGACGGTGTTGGAAGCCATGTGTGCAGGACTGCCGGTCGTGGCCACCGACAGGGGCTGCCTTCGCGAAACCGTCTTGGAAGGTGAAACCGGATTTATTGTGCCACCGCACTCACCGGAAGCGATAGCGGAGCGGATTCTTCTGATGCTCCGCGAACCACATATGCGTCACAGACTCAGTGTCAATTCACGATTGCGATATGAACATGAATATACGATGCCTATCTTCGCCGCACGAATGGCGGATCTATTTGCACAGGTCAGCCAATCGGACTACCATGAAAATCCAAAATCGATGAATTCGGGTCACTGGAGCATACGCCGATGAATACGCTTCGCGACATTGAGCAGTTTTGGGATGCAAATCCCTGCGGTGAAACCTTAGTGGGCAAAGACCAGGAGTGGGCGACATTCTTCCAGCGCTACGACGAGTTTCGCTATCGGACTGAGGGTCATATTCTCGGGGAGCTCGACCGCCTGAATCTGGCCGGGAAAAATGTCCTGGAAATCGGAATAGGGCAGGCCGCGGATAGCGCACAGATTATTCACCGAGGCGGGCGCTGGCACGGCCTGGACTTGACGGCGGAGGCCGTTTTTCGAGCTAAAACTCGCTTTGAACTCTTCCGACTCCCATACCAGGCCATCAAACAGGGAAGCGCCACAGCAATCCCATATCCCGACAAGACCTTCGACCTCGTCTACTCCCATGGCGTACTCCATCACATCCCGCCCATTCGTCAAGTCAGTCAGGAAATTCGCCGGGTGCTGAAGCCGGGCGGAAAGTTGGTCATCATGATGTACCACAAACATTCGTTGAATTATCTGGTGAGCATCAACATCGTTCGCCGCTTGCTGATGATCGGCCTCTTCGGGCTGGCAAAAATCGGTGCACGTCCCTTGATTACGAACCCCCTTTTAGTCGGGCACTTACAGAACGCCAGAGAATTTGGCCTATGGACCTATCTTCAGAATCCGTTATTTATGATGCGAAATACGGATGGACCAGGAAATCCCTATTCCAAAGTGTATGAACCTCATGACATCGCAGCGGATTTCTCCGAATTCCGCATCGAGAATACCCGTGTGCACTTTCTCAACGAACGCCATCTGCCGGTGTTGAAAGTGTTTCCGCAAAGCGCCCGAACCTATCTGGCTTCAAAGCTGGGCTGGCACCTATGGGCCACGCTAGGCTAGGCGCTCTCATCTTCCCCTAGGAGCATCTTACAACATGTGTGGCATCGTCGGATTCATGGCACAGGACGCCGATTCGGCCCTGACTGAACGCACCCTGACCCTCATGCGCGACCAGATGATACATCGCGGGCCTGACGATGGAGGAGTGTACGTCCATCGTGAAGGCACATCGACGATCGGGCTCGGACATCGCCGGTTGTCCATCATTGATCTCTCGCCGCTTGGCCATCAGCCTATGAGTACCGCCGATGGCTCGCTCTGCATCGTCTTCAACGGCGAGATTTTCAACTACCGTGAGTTGCGAGAGGAGCTGCCGAAAAGTGTGCAAGCGCAATTCCGTTCGCAAACAGACACGGAGGTTATTCTCTACGGGATTCGCGAATGGGGCCTTGAGGGCTGTCTGCAACGCCTGCGCGGCATGTATGCCTTCGCAGTTTACGATAGAACGTCGACTACACTTACGCTGGTGCGCGACCCATTGGGCGTAAAACCACTCTATTACACACACGACCGTGGACGTGTGGCATTTGCCTCGGAGATCAAAGCACTCACAGCAATGCCCGGATTCAAACCGGTGATCAATGATCAGTCGCTGTACCATTATCTCACCTTTGCCAATGTTCCTGCGCCGGACACCTTCTTTGAGGGCGTTTTAAAACTTGAAGCCGGCACCTACCTGACGTGTAACCGCGAGGGACGGATCAGTCGGCAGCAGTATTGGGATCCTTCGTCGTTCCGGCCCGGATCTGCTTCCGCCACGGAGCAGGACTATGTGGACGAACTGCGCCGTCTTCTCCGGCAATCGGTTCGCCGTCGCATGGTATCCGATGTGCCTTTCGGAGTGTTCTTAAGCGGAGGCGTGGATTCCTCCCTGAACGTCGCCTTGATGGCGGAACTCCTCGATCGTCCGGTTGAAACCTTTTCTATCGGGATCAAAGACGACCCTTCCAACGAATTCGCCTTTGCGCGGCAGGTGGCCGAACACTTTCATACCAACCACCATGAAGCCGTCATTTCCGACGAGGACTTCATTAATTTTCTGCCGCAAATGGCCTATTTGCAGGACGAACCGGTTGCGGATCCTGTTTGCGTACCGATTTATTACATTTCAAAATTGGCGCGTGAGTCGGGAACACCGGTGATTCAGGTGGGGGAGGGCAGCGACGAAATTTTTGCCGGCTATCAGACCTATCATCTCTTCGATGGCTGGAATCGACGGTACTATCAACCATACCTGCAGACGCCGGACTTTCTTCGACATTCGATCTACGGAATCGGGAAACACCTCTTTTCTGCAGAAAAACAGGACGCCCTGCGACGGGCCATGCTGGGTGATCCACTCTTTCTCGGCAATGCCATCGCCTTCTGGGACAATGAAAAGGCCGGGTTGCTCAAACAGGCCTTTCTTCCGCGGCAAACATCGAGCCGCTATATTCATAACCTGGCTAACTCATTGGGCATTGATGATCCACTCCTCCGAATCATTCACATTGAACTCAAAAACAGGCTTCCTGAATTGTTATTGATGCGTGTCGACAAGATGAGCATGGCCAACTCAATTGAGACCAGAGTGCCATTTCTAGATGAAGATGTCGTGTCCTTCGCTCTCACCATTCCATCGGCTCTTAAGTACAAATTGAACCAACCGAAGTACATCCTTCGACAAGCCGCCAGGGGCATCATTCCCGACAGTATCATCGATCGAAAGAAATGGGGCTTTTGCGGGTCAGCAACCAATATGCTTTCAACCCGGCTTGCCGACGTTGCTCGCTCCCGCATCCTCGATAGTCCGTTGATTGCTGAGCGATTCAATCGCAACGCGATCGAAGACATCTTCATTTCTCTCCGCGAACAAAAGCGATTCAACAGTTTCAAGATTTGGAATCTCCTCAATCTCGTACTATGGTACGAGCATGGATTTGCTCCCAGACGATAACTCGTTTCCGCCGCCGCAACGGCGACACTGTCCTTCCAAAAGCTGATCCCTTCTCATTCCTTCTGCACGTTTGCCCTTAATCCTAGAGTCTCGCTGACGGACCTTCTGCGCAAAATTGAACGCATTGTGTACGATTCCATTCGTCACCCATCGGCAAGTGCCGGCATCTGAGCTATATTTCAAAGACTTATGAACTTTCATGATGGTCTAGGACTTGCTTAGTCTCTCTCGCCAACTGGGAACGACATCGCCGTACGATCCTGAAGCGTTCATTCAACCGAAGGAGTGATCATGATGAAACGTGTTCTTAACCTCTCGCTGAGCCTCATGGTTCTTGCCCTGGCATCGGTTCTGCCGGTTTGGGAAGGGACCCGAGCTGAAGCTGCACTCGTGACCTACCAATTCAGCGGGAACATCAGCGAAGTCCCCGGTGCGCTTTTCACCCCCGGTGGACTCGGAGCAAACGGATTCAATTCCGGACTCAAGTTGTCGGGTACCTACACGTTTGACAATGCCACTCCTGGCTTGTTGCCCTCTGGTCTGCCGATCCAAATGTACAATAACTCAGTATCGACGCTGAACCTCTCCATTGGAAACTATTCGGCGGTTCTCCAGGGTGGGGGATCGAATCTGACAACCGTGAGCAGCGGCAATCCTGCGCTGTATTCCGTCAACTTGGGCGTGGCAGGAAACCTCGTGAAGGGATTAGCCCCTTCGTTGTTCTCCATTAATCTGGCGGATGAGACAGGAACAGCCTTCAGCAGCGTGACCCTGCCTGGGACCCAGGCGCCGAGCCTCAATGCATTCAACGTGAACCGCTGGACTCTCGCTTTCAGCAATGGCAAAACTTTGGTGGGTTCACTCGACACTTTGAAGGCGGTTCCGCTTCCTGCGACAGTTTTGTTGTTCGGCGCCGGACTAATTGGCCTTGTGGGCCTGGGCGCTCGCGGTCGTTTCAGCCATACCTCTGCACGCGGATAATCCCCAACCGAGTACGTACCTTCCAGGTATTGCGGGATCTCTATCCACTGAGACCGAGTGTGAGAAAAGTTGGGCGCGCAGAAAATTCTGCCGTCCGGCTTTTCTTACAAGGTTCCTGTCACACTTTGCTCTACAAATACGCGGGATGCGCGGCTAATCCGGAAAAAATTCCACTCGAGCATTGACCTTCTCACCGAACGAATGTAGTCTCGAATCGGCTGCTCGTCCTGCCTTTGATCGCGTTGTAACTCAGTATTAACACACAACCTTTAGGTATCGGGTACCGTGGAACTATGAAACAGGTTATTCAAAACTTTCGCTCTGGCATTCTCAAGGTCGACGATGTGCCCCCGCCGGCGCTTCGTGAGGGCGGCTTGCTGGTGCTAAACCATGTCTCGTTGATCAGCCCGGGCACGGAAAAATCCACCGTTCAGGTGGCACAGAAAAGCCTCCTCGGCAAGGCTATGGAACGTCCTGAGATGGTCAAGAAAGTCATGACTGCCATCCAGAAAGATGGTCTCAAAGACACGTTGAAGCGCGTCTTTGAACGTCTCGATACTCCAGCCGCGCTTGGCTATAGCTGTGCCGGGACTGTGGTAGCCGTTGGTGCCGATGCCTCGCAGTTTTCCGTCGGGGACCGGGTCGCCTGCGCCGGACAAAACTACGCTTCCCATGCAGAGGTCGTGTATGTCCCGAAACATCTCTGCGTCAAATTGCCGGCGACCGTCGAACTCGACGATGCCGCATGTGTCACCTTGGGGGCCATCGCGCTGCAAGGCGTCAGACAAGCAGAGCCGCGCTTGGGCGATCGGATTGCGGTCATCGGGCTCGGCTTGCTCGGGCAATTGACCGTCCAAATGTTGAAAGCGGCGGGATGCCGCGTTTTGGGCTCGGATCTCGACTCCGCTAAGCTGGATTTGGCTCGCCGGCTTGGTGCGGATGAGGCTTCCGGTCCCTCTGAGCTGATCGAGAAGGCTGCCGGGTTTTCTGAAGGCCACGGTGTTGATGCCGTCATCATTACTGCCAGCACAAAAGACAATAGCCCCGTAGAGATTGCCGGAGCCATCGCTCGAAAAAAAGGGAAGGTGGTCGTTGTTGGAGCGGTTGGGATGAATCTTCCTCGTGAGCCCTATTACAAGAAGGAACTCGATTTCAAACTTTCGATGTCCTATGGGCCTGGTCGTTACGACATTGCCTACGAAGAAAAAGGACAGGATTATCCATATGGCTATGTTCGGTGGACTGAAAACCGAAATATGTCCGCGTTTCTCGACCTCGTCGGCCAGGGCAAAGTTCAGCTCAAACCACTCATCACGCATCGGTTCGAAATCGACCGAGCGGACGAAGCCTACCGCATGATGACCGAAGGTCGTACATCGTACCTAGGCATGCTCATCACGTATCCACTCAATCACCAACAGGCTCTTCGCACCTCGATCGACGTCGCACCCAGCAAGCCTTCCGGCCAGGTTACACTCGGATTGATCGGGGCTGGGAACCACGTGAAAGACATGTTACTGCCTCAACTGCAGAGCTTGTCTTCTGTCTCTATTCGAGCCGTCTGCACCGCTTCCGGCATCAATGCGAAAGCCCTCGCTGAGAAACTGCAATCCGGCTATTGCACCAGCGACTACCATGAGATCCTTCGGGATCCTGCTATCAATACCGTGCTCATCGGGACCAGGCACGACACGCATGGACTCCTGGTCGTGAAAGCTTTAGAAGCCGATAAGCACGTATTCGTGGAAAAACCGCTGTGCCTGACCGAGGAGGAACTCGACGCGATCCGCGCCGTGTACCAGGATAAGGCCGCGAAGGGACTGCGGTTGATCGTAGGATTCAATCGCCGATTCTCACCCCACGCTGAAAAAGCGCGCACGTTCTTCAGTCGGCGGGAAAATCCTCTGGTCATGCTGTATCGAATCAACGCTGGGAAGATTCCGGCGGAACATTGGATTCAAGACCCGATCGTCGGCGGAGGGCGTCTTATCGGCGAAGCCTGCCATTTCGTCGACTACATGCAGTCGCTGTGCGGAGCCCGTCCTACTTCGGTTTTCGCGCAACGCGTCGGTCGTCAAACATCGGGTATGACTGATGATCAGTGTGTTATCACCCTTACCTTTACAGATGGTTCTGTCGGATCCGTCATCTACACTGCCGGTGGTAATTCCCTCTTAGCTAAAGAACGCTTTGAAGCGCATGCTGACGGCAAATCCTTAATCATGGATGATTTCCAAGAAACGCAGCTCTACTCAGGCTCGCAGCGTGAGGTATTTAAGACTCTGAAGCGGGACAAGGGGTTCAACGCAGAGATCAACCATTTGGTGCAGGCAGTGGAGCAGGGAAGCCCTTCCGTCATGTCATTCGATGATATGGCCGCCGTCACTCGTGCCTGCCTTTTCGCCGTCAGGAGTCTGCAGTCCGGCTCCGCCTACGATATTTAACATGATTAGTATGAACTTCTCCGTCAATACGAATGTGCTGCCCAAAGGCCTGGCGTGGTACGCCAAGCGTTTGAGCGTGATGGGGCCCGGAGAAATTATGCATCGCGTGCGGGAAGGCATCGCGATGCAGTCGCTCCAATTGCAGTACCGGCTCTCGAAATCGGCCACGGCCCAGCACTATAGTCGGCAGGATATCCCTCAGCACGAGTTTTGTTCGGGATTGGAGGCTCGCTTACCACGGCTCCCGTGGCAGTTCCACATGAATCAGGAGGAAACTGCGCGGCTCTTGAATGGTACGCTATCGGTGCTGAGCCATGAATGGACCTGGCGCCCAGGGGCTGTGAGCTGGCACGAGGCTCCGGACACGAAGCAGCAGTGGCCACAGATCTTCTTCCATCGCATTCCATATCGAGAGGGAAATCCCTACGGCGATATCCGCATCGCCTGGGAACCATCTCGCCTTCAGCATCTCGTGACCCTGGGCTTGTATGCCCAACAGGCCACGCCGGACTTGCGTCGCCGGGCCGTGGAGCTGATCGAAGACCAGCTTCTATCTTGGGTGACTGCTAACCCGCCATTGACGGGTATTCACTATGTCTCTGTCATGGAATGCGCCCTTCGCCTCATTGCTGTCTGCCATGCGCTGGATCTTGTCAGGCCATGGTTGACGCAGCCAGAGAAGATATGGGCCGGAGTGCTGAACCTCGTTTCGAGCCATGCGGAACTCATCCGTAAGCGGATCTCCGGGCACTCCTCATCCGGCAATCATACGATTGCCGAGGCGGCCGGCCTCATCTATGCCGGCCTGCTATTCCCGAAAATGGAGCACGCCGAACGCTGGTTGGCCTACGGGCTGTATCTCCTGGAGCAAGAAGCCCCTCACCAGGTCCGCCAGGACGGCGGTGGACGGGAAGAGGCAATTTGGTACCTGCGGTTTATTTCCGACTTATATGGATTGGCCATTACACTGCTCCGTCATTATCAGCAGCTGATTCCCGAGAAATTGGTGCAGGCCTTTGACCGCAGCAGCACCTTTCTTCAAGCCATGATGCGACCCGGTGACCGGGCCTTGCCGCACATTGGAGACGGTGACAGCGGTTACGCGCTGTCGCCATTCCTACAATTGGTCCCCGTTCCCTTGAATCCAGTTCCCGGTCTGACGTCATTCCATTTGTCGGGACTTTCGATTCTTCGTGGCCGAAACCACGAACGATTGATCTTTGATCACGGAGAACTCGGCATGGCGCCTTGTTTCGCGCACGGACATGCCGACGCGTTGTCTGTTCAGCTCGAGATCGGGGACCGCGAAATCCTCATCGACCCCGGAACCTATAGCTATACCGGGCATCCCGATTGGAGACGCTATTTCCGGAGCACCCGTGCGCACAACACCGTAACCGTCGACGGACTGGATCAAGCGGTCCAGGAAACCGCCTTTCTCTGGTCACAACCGTTCGAAACTCACCTGATCTATCGTGATGAAACTCCTGAAGGAAAAATCACGGTACTCGCGCGCCACTATGGTTATTTGCAGCAGTGCGGAGTAACCCACTGGCGCGGCGTGGTGTATCAACCACCGGGGTCATGGCTTATCTGGGACTGGCTCACAGGTGCCGGCACACACCATCTTGAGCTGAACTGGAACCTCGGTATTCCTCCTGTTCAAGGCCCCGTATCATATGTTCTGTCCTGCGGCGATGAGCCGATTCAAATCTCCGTCGAGGGAGGACTCGTCACGCTCCATGACGGTGAGACAGAGCCCCATTCGGGATGGCGGTCTTCGCGCTATGGAGCAAAGGAACCGGTTACGACCCTGCGCGTTGAGCATCGTGGCGCGCTCCCGCATGAATTCCTGACCAGAATCTGGTGTGGAGAAGGCACGCTTCCGGCGCATCTTCAAACGTTTTCGTTATCAAGGCATTACCATGGTTCCAACGCGCGTTGATATTTTGAGCATTCCCGTTGATTGCGTCACGATGGATCAGGCCGTCGAATGGGCTGATTCTCGGATGAAGCTCTCTGAGCCCAAGACGGTGATCGCGGTCAATCCTGAAAAAATTATGAAAGCACAGACCGATCCTCAACTTCAGCAATTCTTGCGTTCTGCCGGGCTGCTCATCCCCGATGGAATAGGGGTGGTCCTGGCGACCCGATTACTTGGATTGGGCTATGCCGAACGCGTGCCTGGGGCCGAATTAATGCCCCGTTTGTGCGCGCTGGCCTCTGAAAAAGGGTACAGCGTCTTCCTGTTCGGCGCCAGCCCAGAAGTCAATGAGCGGGCTGCGGCCAAATTGCGGAGTGATTTCCCGACACTCACTATTGCGGGAACTCAGCACGGCTATGTCCAGCCTGCCGAAATGCCCGCAGTACTCGACTGCATCAACAAGGCTGCTCCGGATTTTCTCTTCATCGCACTCGGCAGCCCTAAGCAGGAATTGTGGATGTCGACCTATCTACCACAGTTGCGGGTAAAAGTCTGTCAGGGCGTCGGAGGGACCTTTGACGTTCTGGCCGGCCGAGTCAAACGGGCGCCCTGGTTCTTTCGTTGCATCCATCTCGAATGGTTCTACCGGCTCCTCTCACAACCCAGTCGTCTCTTACGCCAGACGGCACTGCCCCTCTTTGCGTTTCATATCCTGCGAAAACGAGTGTTCGGATGAGGCCAACCTCGGAACTTGCCGCAAAATCGGCCCGCTTGATAACGGAGCCCGCTCGCGCACCATCGGCGCCCGGTCTCATGCATATATTTACACTGTGGATCTCAATTCTCTTGCCGGTTGGCATACTGTACATCGTGTTCTATGACAGCGTGGCCTACATGGCTGACTTATGGATCAACGACGAAAATTACGGCCATGGCATGTTGGTTCCACTGGTCAGCTTATATCTGATCTGGCAGAAGCGAGGCCTGCTCCTGGAGCGTAGCGTGTCGGGATCGTGGTGGGGAGTGGTATGGATTCTGGCCGGAGCCGCATTATATGTCATCGGGGAATTGGCAACCGTCTATCAGTTTCTCCACGTTGCCTTGTGGTGCCTCATTGTCGGCTTGCTGGTTTCCGCATTCGGTTCCAGGGCCGTCGCCACCATCACGTTTCCGCTGGGATTCCTGCTGACCGTCGTGCCGCTTCCACAGTTCCTTTATCAAGGTCTCTCGGGGAGATTACAGCTGATTTCGTCGGCATTGGGAGTAGGGTGCTTACAATTCATCGGCATCACCGCGTTTCGGGATGGCAATGTCATCGATCTCGGACCAATACAACTTCAAGTGGTCGACGCCTGCAGTGGTCTCCGGTACCTCTTTCCGCTCGCGACTTTGGCGCTCCTCTGCAGCTACCTTTTTCGCGAGCGGCTCTGGAAACGCATTGTGCTGTTCGTGTCCAGCATCCCGATCTCCATTCTCCTCAATGGATTTCGGATCGGCATGATCGGCCTGTTGGTCGAACATTTCGGTCAAGGCGCAGCGGAGGGCTTCTATCATTTATTTGAAGGCTGGGTCCTGTTTATGGCGAGCTTGGGGCTGCTGCTGGCCGAAATGGTCATTCTCCGAAAACTCGGCCCCCCTCTCGAACCACAGGCAGGCGACCGGGTTTCGCCATCACTCGGCACTGCGCCATTGTCGTTGTCTACAGCACTGCTCAGGCCCACATACCTGTATAGCGTCGGCCTCTTGTGCCTCCTGCCTCTCGCCTCCGCGCAGGTGACCGATCGAGGCGAGATTCCACTCGCGCGCCAGTCATTCCTGGATTTTCCCATGCAGTTAAAGGGATGGTCAGGAACCTCGTTTCCCCTTGAAGCGCGATACGTAGAAGTGTTGAAGTTTGATGACTATCTGCTGGCCGACTACCAGCGGCCTCCGGCTCCTGGAGTGAATCTTTACATCGCCTACTATCGCTCTCAGCGCAAAGGCCAGTCCGCACATTCTCCGCAGAGCTGCATCCCTGGGGGCGGATGGGAAATCAATGCCATCGAGACCGTACAGCTCGCTCCGCCTGGCGCCGCGCACGACGTACCTGCCAACCGGGCCCTGATTCAAAAAGGCGATCAACGCCAGTTGGTCCTCTACTGGTTCAAGCAGCGTGATCGGGTGGTGGCGAACGAATATCTCGTGAAGGTGTACGTATTGTGGGATGCCATGACACGGCAACGGACAGATGGGGCGTTGATACGATTGACGACTCCGATCCAACAAAATGAAACCGACCAAGCCGCTGAACATCGCTTGATTCAATTTGCCCAGGATATCAATCCGGTGTTGCCCAGGTATGTCCCGGACTAGAGCCGAGCCGAGCAGACAAAACACGATGATTTCCACCTTATTTTTTAGTTTTGTCGGTTCGTTGATCATCTGCATGGCGCTCATCCCGCCGCTGATGGCGACAGCCAGCCGTTTACAATTTTTAGATATTCCGAAGGACCAACGGCGAGTGCATTCCAACCCCGTGGCCAAGGTGGGTGGCATCGCCTTTGGGATGGGCACATTCACGGCCATGCTGATCTGGGCCCCGAAGGATGACATTGTGGTGGGAGGCATCCTGGGTGGCATCATAATCCTCCTGTTCGGTATGTGGGACGACCGGGTCGGCTTATCCTATACGATCAAATTTTTGGGACAAACACTCGGCGCCCTCATCGTCATGTGGCAAGGCAATATTCACTTGAATGCGTTGCCGTTTTTTGAAACGGAGCTTCCTCTGTGGATGGCCTACCCGCTGACGGTGGTGATCATTGTCGGGGTCACCAATGCGGTCAACCTGGCTGACGGGTTAGACGGACTGGCAGGCGGCTTATCGTTACTGAGTTTTGCCGGTATGGCCTGCTTGGCCTATCTCGGCGGCGATCAGACCGTCACGCTGCTCATGGTGCCTGTTCTCGGTGGATTGCTGGGTTTTCTACGTTTTAACACCTATCCGGCACGAATCTTTATGGGCGATGCAGGCAGCCAGTTTTTAGGATTTTTCATGGCAGTTTCAGCCATCGTGTTGACCGATCCGCAGCGAGGTCCTTACACAGCGCCTCTCGGTCTCTTTTTGCTCGGTCTTCCGCTCCTCGACACAGTGGGAGTCATGCTGCAGCGCTTAAAAGAAGGACGGTCACCGTTCGTCGCGGACAAGAACCACCTGCATCACAAGCTCCTGGCCATGGGTCTCTCGCATTATGAGGCCGTGCTGATGATTTATCTCCTGCAGGCCACATTGGTGACGCTGGCTTATGTGTTGCGTTGGCAGACGGAGTTGACGATTCTGGGAGTCTATGGTCTCGTTGCGTCCGTGATTCTCTTCCCTTTCCTGCGCTCGGGCGTATGGAAATTTCAGACTAACCGGATCCTTAAGAAGGCTGATCGCTTGCTCACTCGGGCCAGCATGATCACCTCGTCCTCCTGGTTGACCACAGAACCGATTCGAATATTGGGTATTGCTGTGCCGGCGTTCCTTATTCTCAGTGTCTTTCTGCCAAGACGAGTCCCAGACGACATGGCCTACGTTGCCGCCGTCCTATTTGTTGCCATACTAATTGGGCTATGGGTTGCTCCCAAAGCCTCGTCGTTACTCGTCCGTGGTGGATTATATGTCGGTAGCACTTTTATTATGTATCTCAGTGAACAGCCGGCATCTTCCACAGACATTCTGAGCCCAATCCATGTCTTCTTTCTGGGCTTGGCTCTGCTGGTAGCCCTCACGATCCGCTTCAATTCCGAACACCGCTTTCAGACAACCCCGTTAGACTATTTGATGGTCTTTCTAGCCGTGGTAGTACCTGCACTTCCCGAGATGCAGATCGGAGACATCCATCTCAGCTTCCTCACGGCAAAATTGATTGTGCTCTTTTTTTCATTCGAACTGCTCCTCCATGTGTTCGCTCAGCGTGTGACTCAACTGGGCCTAGTCGCCTTATGGCTTCTGTGCGGAATCGCAGTACGAGCCTGGCTGTAACAGAGAAGAGGGAAACCATGGCCGCGACATTTCATCGGTGCGGTGGGTTTGCGAAATTCGGGTTTGTGATACTTCTTATCCTCGCGATGGGCTGTGGAGGCCCGGAGGAACGGAAGGCTAAATATAGGATGAAGGCGCAAGAATATATGCAGGCGGGAAACTTCCCGAAAGCGCGCGTCGCTCTTCGAAACGTACTCAAGATCGATCCGAAAGATTCGGAAGCCTATTTCCTCTATGCTGAAGTAGAAGAAAAAGAAAAAAACTGGCGCAACGCTTTTGCTCATTATCAACGGGTAATCGAACTGCATCCGGATCATGAACGTGCCCTCGTTAAATTGGGCAAGTTCTATCTACAAGGACGCTTGGATGAGAAGGCCCATGAAACCGCGGACCAACTCCTTCGATTGTTCCCCGGGCACGTTTCTGCGCGTGCGATAAAAGCCGCCCTATTGGCGGCTGAAGGTAAACTCACCGAAGCCACCGCAGCGGGAGAGGCTCTGATCAAACAATTTCCGACTGAGCCGGATGCCGCCATTCTCCTGGCCACATTGTATTCCCTCCAAAATGCACCCCAACGGGTGGAGGCAGTTCTCAAGAAGGCCGTGGAAGCCCATCCACAAGACCTGGATTTGCTCAATTCACTGGCCATGGCCTATATGCGTGTCGGCGATCAGCCCAAAGCCGAATCGGTGTTTCGGAACATTCTTGCCATCGAACCGAAGGTCTACGACCACCATCTCAAACTCGCATTATTTTTTGATCAACAACGGCAATACGGCAAAGCCGAAACGACCCTGCGCGAAGCCCTTCGGCTCGATCCGGACAGTGAGCAGAGACACCTCGCCCTGGCCGACTATTTAGCGGGTCGACGGGACATGGCAACGGCTGAATCTGCGCTCGCAGAGGCACACCGTACCCTTCCTCATGCGGTGAATATCCAATTTGCACTAGGACGACTCTACGAGACACATCAACAGCCAGCGAAAGCTCGAGCGATCTATGAAGACATCCGTGTTCACAATCGTTCCAAGCCGGCAGGGGGGAGTGCGAAGGTAAAGTTGGCGGCTCTCGATTGGGCCGAAGGGAAACAAGAAGCAGCCACCCAACAACTACAAGAAGTCCTCCACGACAACCCCCGCGCATCAGAGGCACTCATGTTGGAGGGCCGAATCGCACTCCAGCATGGGGCCGGACGAGAAGCTGTGCAAGCATTCCGAACCGTGCTCAAAGATCAACCCGAGCAATCCGAAGCCTACGCGCTGCTTGGACAAGCCCATCTTATGTTGGAAGAGACGAACCTGGCACGCGAGAATCTCGAAAAAGCGGTGGTCCTGAGTCCGAATCTCTACCAAGCTCATCTTGCGCTTGCCATCCTGGATGCCTCGTCAGGGCGAACCAGGGATGCCCGTCTTCGCCTGGAAGAATTACTGAAGCAGGCGCCGACGAACCTCGGAACGTTGGGAATGCTCCTCAATCTTCAGGCGGCCGACCGCGATTGGGATGGATCCGATCGGACGCTTTCACGGATTCGTGACGCGGGTGCTAACCGCTTCGTCTCTGATCTGGCCGAAGGCAATCTGTACCAAGCACGCTTGCAATGGGACAAGGCCATGGCTGCGTTTGAACGCGCAGCTGCCCAGAATCCTGACGCGCCTGAGCCGACTTTTGCATTAGTCCGGATCGATGCCCGCCAAGGAAAACTGGCTCAGGCGCAGAATCGTCTGACCAGCCTCATCGCCAAAAATGCGCAGCATCCATTTGCGCATGGACTGCTGGGTGAAATCCTCATTTTGAAGGGGGATCCTGGGCGGGCCGAGGAGGAGTTCCGGCTCGCCACCAGATTGAAGCCGGACTGGGGCACACCCTGGGTCAACTGGGTCACACTGAAGCTCTCGCAAAGAAAAAGTGATGAGGCCAACGACATTCTTCAACGCGGATTGCAGGTCAATCCGAAGAATGAAGAGTTGCGTTTGCTATATGCCTCACATTTAGGAGATCGGGGGCAGTTCGATCAGGCGATGGCGGAGTACGAAACCATTCTCAAGCAAAACCCGCGACAATTGATGGCGGCCAATAATCTGGCTTCGATTCTCGCCGACCAGAAAGGCGATGCGAAGAGCCTCGATCGCGCGTTGACATTGAGCCGTGATTTCGAACAGCGTGCACCAAATCCGTTTTTCCTCGACACATTGGGCTGGGTACACCTAAAAATGGGGCATCAGGATGATGCCCTCCGTGTGATTCAACGAGCGGTTGCCGAGGCGCCTCAGCATCCCATTCTCAACTATCATTTAGGCGTAGCTCATTTTAAAGCCGGCCATAGACTGGAAGCTCAGGCTCACTTAAAGAAGGCATTAAACACGAAACAGCCATTCCCGGGCATGGATGAAGCGAAAGCCATTCTTGCGGAAGTTACCGGATAGGAGGAGAGAGGGTGAAAATCGTCAGTTCGTCCCGTGCAGACAAAACGTTGCAAGTGTTCTATCCAGTTGCTCTAGTTCTATATACCATTGCTCTGATGACAGGTTGTGTGACACCCGAACCCACCGCAGCTCAATCGAGCATAGGCGATCCCGGCTATCATCTGGGGCCGGAGGATGTCGTGATGATCTCGGTATGGAAAGATGAGAATCTCACACGAGAGGCTATTGTTCGACCGGATGGCATGGTGTCTTTCCCGCTCATCGGTGATGTCCCTGCCATGGGACGCACCGTGGAAGATGTGCGCCAGGATATCGCCAAACGGTTGGCACGATTTATTCCTAACCCCCATGTCTCGGTTGCCATTACTAAACTCCAAAGCTACAAAGTCTATGTCATGGGCAGGGTCAACAAGCCAGGGGAATACCTTGTGGGGCACTACACAGACGTTCTGCAAGCCCTCAGCCTTGCCGGTGGTTTGACTCCATTTGCTTCTGAAAACGACATCAAAATTATCCGACGAGAGAACGGGGACCAGCGCGTTTTTCTATTTCGCTACGGCGACGTTCAAAAAGGCAGAGAACTCAATCAGAACATTCTCCTTGAGCGCGGAGATGTGGTGATGGTGCCATGATGCGCCGTCAGGACCCGGTCTGCATCGCGAATGTGTCGCGGTGAAGCCTCGTCATATTCCAATAGCTTGGCGGTGCGGCCTTCTCCTGCTCGGCATCCTTTCCGGCATCGGCCTTGAGAGCGACGTCCGGTCGGCAGAATGGTTTCTAGAGCCGTCTCTCACTGTGCGTGGGGAAGTCAACAGTAACCTGACGCTGACAACCTTCGACCACGATCCGACCTACGGCCACTGGGTATCACCCGGAGCCAAATTCGGTGGCTCAACTGAAGCTCTGGAAGTAAGCGGCAGGCTGGCGGCAGATTTTGTTCGCTACTACGGAGGACAGGATACCAGTATTACCAATCTTTATTTCCCGGTTTCCACAAAATACAAAACGGAGAGAGATATCTTTGGATTCGACGGAGGATTCACCCGGGACAATACTCTCATGGGAGAATTGCGCCAGACCGGAGTGGTCCTGAGTTTTACCCAACGGAATCAATGGACGCTCAGCCCCTCATGGACACACCATATTAGCGAAAAGCTCTCGGCGATGGGGACATACACTTTTTACGACACGCAGTATGAAAATGGATTACGCCTCGGCCTCGCGGACTATACGATGCATGTAGGATCGACGGGAATGTCGTACCAGCTCACCGAACGTGATCAAGTTCAGGTTAATGCTGTTGCGGTTCGGTTCAACGCCTCCGACCTACGACTTAGTTCGACAATTGTTGGACCACAAATCACATACGCTCACATGTTTTCAGAAACGCTCTCAGGCTCCATTTCAGGCGGACCGAGACACGTTGCGTCCACCATTCAAACGCCGGTTGATTCACTATCCGATGGCGTCTGGGTATGGACCTTTTCAAGCAATTTGGAGAAGCGATGGGATGATTGGAGGATAAAAGGAGAGGTAGGACGGGAAATTAATCCGAGCGGATTCGGTTTGCTGCTCCGTACGGATAAATTGAGCCTGGAAGTATCACACCAGCTCACAGAGCGTCTGACAGCCTCCGTGACCGGATTGTTTCTCATCGCCGATGGCGTAAAGACCAAGGCCGTCTCCACGGTCTTCCCGGAGAATCGATTACTGTACGTGACACCAAAACTCAGTTGGCGGCTTTCTGAGTGGTGGACGGCGGACATGACCTATACGTATGCCCAGCGGGACCTTCCCAGTCAATCATTGACCGCGTTAGGCAATTCTGCAACTATCATGTTTACGTATTACCCTTCGAGGCTAACGATAGGGCGGTAAACTGATCCTTGGGATCGGAAAGTAGTACGCACCATGACCAAGCCAACCATCGGCATCCACGAGATCATCGCGATGACCAAGCGGCGCAAGCTGCCCATGATCCTGAACACCCTTGGCATCTTATTGTTCGGCGCCACGATCGCGTTTACCATTCCCGCTGTCTACCGTTCGACAGCGACCATTCTGATCGAGGAGCAGGAAATTCCGTCGGACCTGGTTCGCTCCGCCATTACAACGTATGCAGACCAGCGCATCGAAACGATCAAGCAGCAGGTCATGAGTCGGGCCACGTTATGGAAAATCGTCGAGCAATACGACTTGTACAAGCACATGCGGAAGCAAAGCCCTACTGAAGAGGTGCTGCAGCGCCTTACGAAAGATACCAATATCGATGTCATCAACGCGAAGGTGGTCGACAAACGGACTCAAAACCCGACCCAGGCGACCATTGCTTTCACACTGTCTTATGACGGAGAAAGCCCGGAGTCCGCACAGAAAGTGGCCAACGAACTCACCAGCTTGTTCCTGGCAGAAAACTTGAAGACACGTGAACGACACGCGCAGGAAACCACCGCGTTCCTCAAACAGGAAGCGGAGGGTTTGTCCCGTCATATCGAAGAGATTGAGAAGAAACTTTCCTCCGTTAAACAGCGCGCGGACGGTGCGCTCCCCGAGCTGACTCAATTGAATATGCAACTCCTGAACGGTGCAGAGCGAGAGCTGACCGACACGGACCGGGATATTCGCAGTTTAGAAGAACGAAAGACTTACCTCGAAGGGGAACTGGCCACAATCAAGCCGAACACGCCGATCATGTCTTCGACAGGCGAACGTATTCTGGATTCGGGGGAACGACTGAAGGCATTACGTGCGGAGTATGCGGACAAGGCCGGCTACCTCTCACCCGAACACCCCGATATCTGGAAACTGCAGCAGGAAATTCATGCACTCGAACGGGAAACAGGAGGATCTGCGCCGATCGACGATGTGGTGAAACGCCTCACTGGTGAGCGTGCCACTCTTGCGACACTGCTCGACAAATATGGGGACGAGCATCCGGATGTCGCGCGATCCCGTCGGACGATTTCCTCCTTGGAGAAAGACCTTCTGGAATATCAAAAGACTCCTACAAAGGTGCCCTCTATCAAGGCGGAAAACCCCGCGTATATCAACACCCAGACGCAATTGGCTTCAGCCACCTCCATGTTGGAGGCACTGAAATCCCAACGCGCTAAGTTACGAAAACGGGCTGAGGACTATGCCCGCCGCCTTGAAAAAACCCATCACTTTGAGCCCGAGTATCTTGATCTGGCGAGGGAACGGGACAACTCGGCCCGCAAGTATGAAGAATTACGATCTAAACTTCTCGAGGCGCAAGTGTCGGAGGGACTTGAGACGCAACGCAAAGGCGAGCGGTTTTCCTTGATCGACCCCCCGGACCTTCCCGAGAAACCGGAGAAGCCCAACCGCCCGCTCATCCTCCTATTGAGCTTTGTGCTGGCGCTGGCCGGAGGAGCCGGAAGCGGAGCATTTCTAGAAAACATCGACCGCTCAATTCGCGGGCCGGAATCACTCGCACAGATCACCCATGCCTATCCGTTGGCGGTGATTCCCTATATTCCCAATAATGCGGACCTTCGCCGTCTGATCGCGAAACGACGAACCGTCCGGCTCGCCGGAATCGGGATTGCGGCCGCCTGTATTCTGTTCGCGCATTTCTTTTGGTTGCCGCTCGATGTGGTGTGGTTTGCCGCGCTGCGCAAATTCGGCCTCGATTAACCGAGTAGGAGATTCGATATGGAACCGCTACACAGTGCGATGGAACGATTCAAACGGGAAGAACAGCGACGCCCCACGCCGGTGGTCCTGAAGGCGGCTCCCCAACGCGTGGGAAAAGATGCGGTGCAGGAGATTGTCTATACGCAAACCCGCACCGTCGATACAGCCGATGAAGTCCTGCGGGAACGACGCGTCCTGGCAGGCTTCGAGCGCGGCCCGTTTCTAGACGCCTATAAAATTCTTCGCACGCAGGTGATGCATCGATTGCGGGAACACGGCTGGAATGTGCTCGGGATCACGAGTCCCAGCAAGCAGGAGGGCAAGACTCTGACCGCCGTCAACCTCGCCATCAGCCTGGCCATGGACACCACACAGACCGTCCTTCTCGTGGATGCCGACCTCACGAATCCCAGCGCCCACCAGGCGTTCGGGATCGAAGAATGCGGGGGACTGGTCGACTACCTGCTGGACGGGATTCCCGTCGAACACCTCCTGATCCATCCGGGCATCGGGCGGTTTGTGCTCATGCCTGCAGGACGCCCGATTAAGAACTCTGCCGAGGCCTTGACCTCACCCAAAATGGCCTCTCTGGTTGAGGAATTCAAGCATCGCTATCCGTCTCGGATCGTGCTTTTCGATCT
>CABVRO010000036.1 GCA_902500715.1 uncultured Nitrospira sp.
GCGCAAAAATCGAGTGAGGCAGCGGGCGCTCCAGCGCCATCAACATCGTGGACCAATAGACCGCGTGGGTGGTGAGGATGTCTTTGCCGACAAGATGCACATTCGCTGGCCAGTAGGCCGGCCCGGCTGGTTTTTCGTTGGGCAGGTACTCCAGGGCCGAAATGTAGTTCACGAGCGCATCGAACCAAACATAAGTCACGTAGTCTTTGTCGAAGGGCAACTCAACGCCCCATGAGAGTCGGGATTTAGGGCGAGAGATGGAGAGGTCGCCCAGCTTTTGAGTTTTGAGAAAGCCCAGAACTTCATGTCGCCGTGAGTCTGGGCGAACGAATTCTTTATTTGCCCATATGTGCTCGATCAACTGGTCCTGGTACTGCCCCATCTTGAAGAAATAGTTGTGCTCGCTCAGTTGTTCGATCGGCCGTTTGCAGTCTGGACAGAGCCCACCGACGACATCTTTTTCCGTCCAGAACCGCTCATCGTACGTGCAATACCATCCCGTGTAGTCTGCCTTGTAAATCAGCTGTTTATCGTACAGCTGTTGAAGGTATCGTTGAACCACGTCTTGATGTTGCTTGTCCGTGGTGCGGATGAAGGCGTCATTGGAAATGTTCAACCGTTGCCAGAGGTTTGTGAACTGCGGCGCCAGGCGGTCGCAGTGGGCTTGCGGGTCTATACCGGCCTTCGCGGCGGCCTGCTGCACTTTCTGTCCGTGTTCATCCAGACCGGTCAGGAAAAACACGTCGCGTCCACGGAGTCGCCAGTAGCGGGCGAGCACGTCGGCAGCCACAGTCGTGTAGGCGTGGCCGATGTGCGGCACGTCGTTGACGTAGTAGATCGGCGTCGTGATGTAGAAGGTGTTGGGTGTCGTCATGAGTTGTGAATCGAAGATAACAAGATGCCGAGGGGTAAAGCTAGCTTATCGCGAGGTGTCGGCGGCGTCCTGAGGCGTCAGCAGGTGACGGACCCGCAGCAAGATGGTTTCGAGCGCCATCTGTACGTTCAGGTTCCGATGGGCCTGCCGCTCCAGTTTGTCGAGATCGTTGATCAGGTCCAGCAGTTCGTCGATGTCGATGCGTTCAGCCAGCGCCTGCATGCCGGCTTTCTGATCCAGATTGAGCACATGATCGGAGCCGGCGCCGACGGCGACTAAGAGCACATCGCGCAGCCAGCGCAGCAGCCAGTCGAAGGCCTCCGGCCCGCGCTCTTCTTTCGACAGAGCTTCGGCGGCGGCGAGGACAGTGGCATACGACTGGAGGCCTTGGGATGAAAAGATGGCGGCGAATTCTTTTTGGCTGTTCCGCGCCTGTGCGAGATCGCATTCGAGAGCCCGCCCCAATTGTCCGTCGCTGAGCACGGCCAGGAAGTGCGCGTCGGCGGGAGGCAGTTCGCGCTTCAGAATGACGGCGGCTTCCACCTGGGTTTGCGCGGGTGCCGTCAGGCGAAGAGCCTGGCAGCGGGAGCGGATCGTGGCCGGCAGGGCATAGGGCCGGCTCGACATCAGAATGAATAGGCTGTGGTCGGGCGGCTCTTCCAGGGTTTTCAACAATGCATTGGCGGCGCCGATCGTCATGCGATCCGCGTCGTCGATCAGGCAGATCTTTCGATCACCGATCAGCGGGCGATAGATCATCTGGTGCTCGATGTCGCGAATGAGCTCGATCTTGATTTGGGGATTCGCGAGTTCTTGATCCGGCTCGATCACCATGAAGTCCGGATGGGTGCGCGCGTCCACTTGGCGGCAGGCCCGGCAGGCGCCGCAGGCATCCGGAGTCGGATCGTCCGGGACGGTTTCGCAGAGGAGCGCTTGCGCCAGGCGGAGGGCGAGGAGGCGTTTGCCGATGCGATCGTCGCCATGGAAGAGGTAGGCGTGCGCAAGCCGATTCTGCAGGATTGCAGACCGGAGCAAGGTTTTGGCGCTGTCATGGCCGATGATATCAGCGAACGGCATGGCGAGCCTGTGATTTCTGAGCTGCCGGCCGGCTTGCTGCCGGCCTGTTGTGGTCTGCGCCCCGGCGGATGTGACTGAGCATCGGTGTGACGACCCGGGCGACGGCACGGGCCACCGTCTCTTTCGATGCCCTCGCAGACAGGACCTTGACTCGTGCGGGGTGGCGTTTCGCCAGATCGAGAAATCCTGCCCGAACTTTCTGATGGAACCGTAGGGACTCGCGGTCCAGTCGATTCAGCTCTGCGGCGGAACGCCGTCGCGCCAGGCCGGTTGAAACGGGGAGGTCGAACACCAGTGTCAGGTCCGGCATGAGCGCATGCGTGGCGAGGCGATTGAGTCGTTCGAGCGTGGCGATGTCCAATCCTCGCGCATAGCCCTGATAGGCGAGCGTGGAGTCGATGAACCGGTCGCAAAGCACGATGCTGCCACACGCGAGGGCCGGTTCGATGACCTGGGCGACATGTTGCCGGCGCGCGGCGAGGACCAGAAAGGCTTCGGTTTCCGGCGCGACCGGTTCGTCGGCGCGATCCAGGAGCAGCGAACGGATTTTTTCCGCGAGCGGAGTGCCGCCCGGCTCCCGGGTTTCCACCGTATCATATCCCTGGTTCCGGAGGTGCTCGCCCAGGAGTTTGGCCTGGGTCGATTTTCCGCACCCCTCGGTTCCCTCGAGGGTAATGAACAGGCCCCGGGGTGGTCGGCTACGTGGCGTCATCATTCGGGTCTGAAAAACTACGGAGCAAGAGGGCCGGATCCTATTCCAAGTGATTGAAAATAGCAAGAAAAGGCTTGCGACGATTGGTGAAAGACCAGTATCATGACGCTCTACCAAGGGCCCTTCAGCCACACATGTTGAAAGCTTCACTCAAACGTTATTTTCTCACCGGTTTGCTGATCATGATCCCCTTCTGGGGGACCATCCTGATTTTGAAGACCCTGTTCGTCAGTCTGGACGGTATTCTCGGCGATGCCACCGCCCGATTGGTGACGCCAGGCTATTATGTGCCGGGGTTGGGGATCGTCGCGCTCATTCTGCTCATTTTTGTGACCGGCCTCTTCGCTGCGAATTTTATCGGGCGCCATGTGGTGCGGCAGTGGGAGGGATTGCTCAATCGCGTGCCGGTCGTGCGCGGCATCTACTCCACCATCAAGTCCATGATGGACATTTTGTCGTTTGCGGAGCGGGAGGCCTATCGTCGGGTGGTGCTGATCCAGTTTCCCAAGAACGGTCACTACTGTTTTGCGTTCGTGACCGGTGTGACGAAAGGGGAAATGCAGCAGCTCTCGTCGGATCCGCTGGTGCACGTCTACGTCCCGACCTCCCCCAATCCCACGTCCGGATATTTCTTGCTGGTGCCCGAGCGTGAAGTGATCGCCGTGGATATCACGGTGGAAGAGGCCATGAAGCTGATTGTCTCGGGGGGACTCTACACGCCGACTCCTCCATCGGGCGGCACGTCGCAGACCAGCGGGAAGACGTGGGCGCCTATTAAGCAACCAGATGCAGGTGTGCAGGTCGGTTGATCCCGCGTGCACTCGATGGACCCTGCGTCGATTTCTTATGGTGAAGACTCAATGACTCATTCATCGCAGGACAAGGCCGTGCCATCCTCCATTCCCGGGCTTGGTGTCATCATCATGGCGGCGGGACTCGGCAAGCGCATGAAGTCGGCGCTCGCCAAGGTGCTGCATCCGGTCGCGGGCCGGCCGATGGTGATGTACGTACTCGATATCGCCTGCGGCCTGGCGGAACAGGGTGTGGCGGTCGTGGTCGGCCACCAGGGGACGGAAGTCAGGAAGGTTGTTGAAGCGGTCGGCGGGCAGGTTGCCGTCGCCGAGCAAACCAGGCAATTGGGGACAGGTCACGCGGTGTTGCAGGCGCGTCCGGTGTTCAGCGGTGGCTCGCATCGGAAGCCGTCGCGCTACTTGATCCTCAACGGCGACACGCCGCTCTTGACGGAAGCGACGGTGCGGGAATTGCTGGCGATGCACGATGCGCAAGGTGCTGCGGTGACGCTGTTGACCGCCGTGCTCGACGAAGCGTCCGGCTACGGCCGGGTCATTCGCCGGCGTCGCGATGAATGGTTGCAAGGCGCAGCGGATAACGCGGTGCAGAGCATTGTCGAGGACAAGGATGCGTCCGATGCGGAACGGGCGGTGCGGGAGATCAACGTCGGGACCTATGTCGTCGACGGCGATTTTCTCTTTCCCACGCTCGACAGACTCGATCCCCGGAATGCACAGGGCGAGTATTACCTCACGGACATCGTGCAGATGGCGATTGAGCAGGGACGTACGGTGTCGGCGTTACGCTTGCGGGACATCGATGAAGGACTGGGGATCAACAGTCGCGTGCAGTTGGCTGAAGCCGAGGGTGTGATCAGGCATCGAATTAGGGAGCGCTGGCTGGAGGCCGGCGTGACGATGCGGGATCCGGCGTCCATATGGATCGATGCGGAGGTCACCATCGGCCGTGACACGGTGCTGTATCCGAATGTGACGCTCGAAGGCCGGACGGCGATCGGCGAGTCGGTGGTCGTGCATTCCGGGACCCGGATTACGGATTGCACCATCGGCAACCGGGTGGAGATTCTGGATCACTGCATTCTGCGTGAGTCGCTGGTGGAGGATGAGTGCCATCTTGGACCGTTTGCCCATCTGCGGCCGGGCGTGATTGCGCGGCGCAAGGCGAAGGTCGGCAATTTCGTCGAGATGAAAAAGACGGAGCTCGGCGAGGGGGCTAAGGCCAACCATCTGAGTTATCTTGGCGACGCCACGATCGGATCGGGAGTGAATATCGGCGCCGGAACCATCACCTGTAATTATGACGGCTATAAGAAATTTCGAACGGTAGTCGGAGACGGCGTGTTCATCGGTAGTGATGTCCAGCTCGTGGCGCCCGTGACCCTGGGGCAAGGTTCCATCATCGCGGCCGGCGCCACCGTCACGCAGGATGTGCCGGCGGATGCGTTGGTGATTTCGAGGGTTCCCCAGGTGACTCGCGAAGGCTGGGCGGCCAGGCGGCGCGCGTTACAAAGCGGGCAGGTACCGCCTCCGGTTCCCTCTACGACGCGCGCGATCCCTAGGAAGGCCGCGAAGCCCGTGAAGCGCGCAACGGTTTCCAAGCCCGCCAAGGCCACGACATCCGCGGCGCGTACCGTAAAGAAGAAGCAACCGACAGTGCAACGTTCAAAACGGAGGTAACGGCGACCTATGTGTGGCATCGTTGGCTACGTGGGCAATCAGGACGCAGTACCGATTTTGTTGAACGGGTTGTCGAAGCTGGAATATCGCGGGTACGACTCGGCCGGCGTGGCGATTCAGCGGGGGGAGAAGATCGAGATTCGCCGCAGTGTCGGCAAGTTGATCAATCTGCAGAAGTCGCTGGAGCAGAAAGCTATCGGTGGGATGTGCGGCATCGGGCATACGCGCTGGGCGACGCACGGCAAGCCTTCCGAGCAGAACGCGCACCCGCATCGCTCCGAAAGCTGCGTGCTGGTGCACAACGGGATCATTGAAAATTACGTCGAGCTGAAACAGCGCCTGGTCAAGGACGGCTACAAGTTTCAGTCTGAAACCGACACGGAAGTCGTGGCGCATCTGATCGATACACACATGAAGAAAAGCAAGCTGCGCCTGGCGGATGCGGTGCGCGCGACGGCCAAGGAGATCCGGGGAAGTTACGCCCTTGCGGTGATTTCGGAGCGGGAGCCAGGCTTGCTGGTCGCGGCCCGGTCCGGTTGCCCGCTGGTGATCGGTCGTACGGCCGATGCGTCGTTTGTCGGTTCGGATGTGATGGCGATGTTGTCCCATACCAGGGATGTGACGTTTCTCGAAGAAGGCGACGTGGTCGAAGTCACGGCCGGCGCGGTGACGTTTACAGATCTCGGCGGCCGGGCCGTCACGCGCAAGAAGACGAAGGTCACGTGGGACGCCTCTGCCGCTGAAAAGAGCGGGTACCCTCACTTCATGCTGAAGGAAATTCACGAACAGCCGCAGACGATTCTGGATACCATCCGGGGCCGCTATTCCTATGAGAGCGGCGAGGCCGATCTTCCGGATATCGGACTGACGCCGAAACAGTTCGCCGAAGTCGGACGCATTTGGATTGTCGCTTGCGGCACCAGTTGGCATGCCGGTCTGGTCGGGAAGTATCTGCTCGAAGAAATGGTTCGCACGCCGGTGCAGGTCGATATCGGGAGCGAATTCCGGTATCGCGACCCGCTGATTGAAAAGAACGACCTGTTCATCACGATCTCGCAGTCGGGTGAAACGGCCGATACGCTGGCCGCGGCGCGGGAAGCGAAGCAAAAAGGGGCGCGTGTCGTCTCGATCGTCAATGTGGTGGGCAGCACCCTGGCCCGCGAGTCCGACGGGGTGCTCTACACTCATTGCGGTCCTGAAATTGGTGTGGCGTCCACCAAGGCGTTTACCAGCCAATTGGCGGCGTTGTATATGCTGGCCTTGCACCTCGGCCGGGTGCGAGGTGTCCTGAGTGTGGCGGACGGCAAGTCCTGGCTCGATCGTCTGGTGACGCTCCCGGCGCTGGTCAAGCATGTGCTCGGCCGGGAAGCGGAGATTCTGGCGATCGCGAAACGGTATTCCAAGAAACCGGATTTCTTGTTTCTGGCGCGCGGGATCAACTATCCGATCGCGCTGGAGGGGGCGCTTAAGCTCAAGGAGATTTCGTATATCCATGCGGAGGGCTACGCCGCGGGAGAGATGAAGCACGGACCGATCGCGCTCATCGACAAAGATATGCCGGTGGTGGTGTTGGCCCCTCGGGACCGTCTGTATGAGAAGACCGTCAGCAATCTCATGGAGGTCAAGGCGCGACGGGCCCCCGTGATTGCCTTCGTGGCGGAGGGCGAGCGCGAGTTGGGGAAGATCGCCGACGCGGTCTTTACGATTCCCGATGTGCATCCGTTGCTGTCGCCCATTCTCTTTACGATTCCGCTGCAGTTGCTGGCCTACCACATTGCGGTCTTGCGTGGAGAGGATGTGGATCAGCCGCGGAACCTGGCCAAGAGTGTGACGGTAGAATAGTCGGATGATGAACATGGCTTCCCACTGCGTTCTCGGTCGCCCGGCATCCTGCGACGTACCCCAAGGGTACGCCTCGTCGCCGGGCTTCCTGCGGCCTTGTCGGAAGACCATGTTGATCATCCTCTAAGAATCGAGAGGGAGTAATGGAGATCACGAAGCAGGAAGTCGAGAAGGTGGCCAAGTTGGCGCGGTTGGCGTTGACCGAGGCCGAGACCACGGCCTTTTCGCAGCAGCTGAATCAGATCGTGGCCTATGTGCAGAAGTTGAAGTCGTTGTCCACGGAGGGCGTGGAGCCGACGTCGACCGTGCCGGGGCAGAGTAATGTCTTTCGTCCGGACCAGGTGCAGGCGTCGCTGTCCACCGAGCAAGCGTTGAGCAATGCTCCCGATGCGGAGGCGCAGTGTTTCCGGGTTCCGAAAATCATCCAAGAATCCTAAGCGATCGAAGGAGCATTAATCGACTATGTTTCGACAAATGTTGCGGGCGAAGATACATCGGGCGACGGTGACCGAGGCCTGTCTGGAATATGAAGGCAGCCTCACGGTGGATGAAGACCTGCTGGATGCAGCCGGCATTCTGCCGTACGAAGCGATCGTCTGCTCCAATCTCAACAACGGCGAGCGGTTCATGACCTATGCCATGAAGGGAAAGCGGGGACGAGGGGAGATCGTGCTGAACGGGCCGACCGCCCGCAAGGCGGCGGTCGGCGATCAGATTATTATTTTCTGCTATGAGTATTACAGCGATGAAGAGATCAAGCGGCATAAGCCGAAGATCATCCAGGTCGATGGCAACAACCGTATCACTCGTAAGGCTGTGAAGCGCTGATGTCATTGACATTGATACATAAGTTTACACTGTCGGAACTGCAGCGGAAGTTCACGGCCGGGGATGTCACGGCGACGGAGATTGTGCGCGCTTACTTCCTGAGGGTGACGCAGGTCGAGCCGAAGGTGAACGCCTATCTCACGCAGCGCAAAGAAGCGGCCTTCGCGCAGGCGGAGCGTCTCGACCAGGCCCTGAAGGGGTGGCGGAAAACCACGCCGATGATGGCCATGCCCCTGGCGGTAAAGGACAATATCTGCACGGAAGGCGTGCGGACGACCTGTGCTTCCCGGATGCTCGACACCTTCGTGCCGCCCTATGACGCGACCGTGGTCGCCAAGCTGCGGGCGCAGAACTATCTCCTGCTCGGCAAGACCAATCTGGATGAATTTGCGATGGGGTCGTCCACCGAGAATTCGGCCTTCGGCGCCAGCCGTAATCCCTGGAACATTCAGACGGTTCCCGGCGGATCGAGCGGCGGGTCGGCAGTGGCGGTGGCGGCGGATGAATGTGTCGCGGCGCTGGGGTCCGATACCGGTGGTTCCATTCGTCAACCGGCGGCGTTCTGCGGCGTCGTCGGCTTGAAGCCGACCTACGGTCGTGTGTCTCGCTATGGTTTGGTGGCCTTCGCCTCCTCGCTGGATCAAATCGGTCCGATCACCAAGGATGTGACGGATGCGGCCATCTTATTGGGCGCCATTGCGGGCCACGATCCGCGCGATTCGACGTCCGCGAACGTGCCGGTTCCCGACTATCTCAAGGCGCTCAAACGGAAAGATCTCAAACGGCTGAAGGTGGGTGTGCCCGCCGAGTATTTTGCCGACGGGCTCGATCCGGAAGTGGACCAGGCGGTGCGTACGGCTATCGAAGGCCTGCGGGAACTCGGGGCGGACATCCGCGAGATCAAGTTGCCGACCACCGATGCGGCCGTCGCGACCTACTATGTCATCGCCACCGCCGAGGCCAGCTCAAACCTGGCCCGATACGACGGCGTGAAGTTCGGTTTGCGGGCAGCGGAGAGCAAAGATCTCCTGGACATGTACCTGAAGACCAGAGCGGAAGGATTCGGCCCGGAGGTCAAGCGCCGAATTATGCTGGGGACCTATGTGCTGAGCGCAGGCTACTATGACGCGTACTACGGGAAGGCGCAGGCGGTCAGGACGTTGATCCGGCAGGAATTTGAGGCGGCGTTCCAGACGGTCGATCTGATCGTCACCCCCGTGACTCCGACCACCGCGTTCAAGTTCGGAGAGAAGGCCCAGGATCCGTTGCAGATGTATTTGTCCGACATCTACACGATTTCGGCGAATCTGGCCGGGCTGCCCGCCATTGCGTTGCCTTGTGGATTCAGCAAGGCGGGATTGCCGATCGGCTTTCAGTTGATCGGTCGGCCGTTTGAAGAAGAGACCCTGTTGCGTGGGGCGCATGCCTACGAGCAGGCAACGAACTGGCGGGCAAAACGGCCGGCGATTCGGTGAGCCTGACAAGGAGGCCCTATGATTGTTGATGTCGCCGCGATTCTGGTCGCCGTTGCCTTTGCGGTGCTCGTGGGCTACCTCGTGCCGGTCTTGATTCAAATACGAAAGATGGTGGCGGAATCGGAGCAGCTGGTGACGAAGCTGAACGTCGAATTGCCGACGCTGATCACCGAATTGCGCACAATGAGTCAAAATTTGAACGATGTGACCGAGCAGGCGCGTGGTGGGGTTGAGCATGCGGCTGTTCTGCTGCATGCCGTAGGAGAGGTCGGCGAATCGGTCAATCAGGTACACAGTCTGGTGCGGGGCTCAGGCGGTTCGTTGTTGGCCAATGTGGCCAGTGTAGTGGCGGGGTTTCGCGCGGCCAAGCAAGTGGTGACGGAACGTTTCAAAGAGGGAGGACATCACAATGGCGGATAATCAAGGTCCATCGTCGGCGGCGGTATTGTTGGGCTTCCTGAGCGGAGCGGCGTTGGGTGCGGTGACAGCCATCTTGTTGGCGCCGCGAACCGGACAGGAATCACGCGAGATGCTGCGCGGCTATGCCCGGCGCGCGGAGGACGGGCTGCGGGATTTGGTCGGCGAAGCGGGTGAGCGGTTTGAAGGGGCGGTCGAAGAAGGTCGCGACTTTATTGAATCGAAGAAAACCGTGTTGCGCGATGCGTTCGATGCAGGGCGGGAAGCGATGCGTCGGGAGCGCGAGCATTTCACGAAGGGGGAGCAGAGCTGAGCGTGGCATACGAAGTCGTCATCGGCGTGGAAGTGCATGCGCAGCTGCGCACGCAGTCGAAATTGTTTTGTGCCTGCGGCACGACCTTCGGCCTCACGGCGAATTCGCAGACCTGTCCGGTCTGTTTGGGGTTGCCCGGGACATTGCCGGTCATCAACGAGAAGGCCGTGGAGATGGCGGTGCGCGCCGGGTTGGCGATGAACGGCACGATCGGGGTGCAGAATCGCTTCGCGCGCAAAAACTATTTTTACCCGGACCTGCCGAAGGGGTATCAGATTTCGCAATACGAAGCGCCGATTTGTGAACACGGCTGGATTGAAATTGCGGCCGGCGGCAGCCGCAAGCGTGTGCGCATCCGGCGCGCGCATTTGGAAGAAGACGCGGGAAAGAATCTGCACGAGGTCGGCAGCGGGATGAGCCTCGTGGATCTGAATCGCGCCGGAACGCCCCTGTTGGAAATTGTGACCGAACCGGACTTGAGCTCTTCTGAAGAGGTGGTGGCGTACCTCAAGGCGTTGCGCGACCTTTTGATGTATCTCGATGTCTGTGACGGCAACATGGAAGAGGGAAGTTTTCGCTGCGAACCGAATCTGTCCCTGCGGCCGGCCGGCCAGACCACCTTCGGGACGAAAGTCGAACTGAAAAATATCAACTCGTTCAAGTTCGTGAAAGACGCAGTCGATTTCGAAATCAAGCGGCAAACCAAGGTGCTCAACGAGGGCGGGAAGATTTATCAGGAAACCAGGCTTTGGAATCACGAGCGCGGGGAGACCGCCGTGATGCGCAGCAAGGAAGAGGCGCATGACTACCGTTATTTCCCGGACCCTGACCTGGTCCCGATGGAGATTTCGTCCGAATGGATCGGGCAACTGCGCGAGGGACTGCCGGAACTGGCCTCGGCAAAGCAGGAGCGGTTTACTCACGAGTACGGCATTCCCGAGTATGACGCCGGCATCCTGACCTCCAGCAAAGCCTTGTCGGTGTACTTCGATGCCTGTGTCAACCTGTATCCCCATCCCAAGACGGTCAGCAATTGGGTGATGGGCGAGTTATTGCGGGAGTTGAATCAGGCCGGCATTGAGGCGGACGCCTCGCCGGTCGCACCCGAACGGCTGGTCGAGCTGCTGACGCTGGTCGACCAGGGCGTCGTGAGCCTGAAGGTGGCCAGGGACATTTTTCCGGAGATGTATGTCTCAGGCAGGGCGCCGGCCCGGATCGTCCAGGAAAAGGGACTGACGCAGGTCTCCGATGAAGGGGCCTTGGCGACGATGATCGATGAAGTCTTGAAGAAGAATCCTGCACAAGTAGGGCAATTTAAGGAAGGTAAGCAGCAGGTGCTGGGCTTTCTCGTCGGGCAGGTGATGAAGGCGTCCGGCGGCAAGGCGAATCCCGGGAAAGTGAATGAGCTGCTGAAGAAGAGGCTGGGGTGAAGTCTAGACGTTGTGCTGACTATCGATGGATGGTCTTTTCGTGCAAGTGGTGCGTCTGTAAATTTTAGTGCAGAGGGCTTTTATGTCCAGAAAGGTCTCTCCTATTGAAGGTGTTTTTGAAGACGCTTTGATTCGACAAGGAGTATATAAAGCAGATCACCAGAATCTTCGCCGAGCGCTCAATGGTGCCAGAGATTTTGTAGATTTTCTGTTAATCGGCCCAGAGCCTCTCAAAAAGGGACGTATCAGACCCAAGTAAGTCTGGTGCTCCATGCGAAACTTTATTGCTTTAGCCTTATTGTGCTTATCCTTTGCAGGCTTAGTATGGGTTGACAGTGCTACAAGTACGTCTGAGGGTGTTCTTGGTTCGCCTATCCCCGTATGTGTTGATCTTTCAAATTGTAGCGTCGAGGAAATTACTGGTGTGCGATCAGAGGTGCGCGATAAGGATATTCCAGCAAGTCTTGATTTAGAACAGCTGTATCCTGCCAAAGCTGCAACCATACGGATGGTTAGGGAGGCGGGATTTTCTGACCAAATGATTCAGCAGGCGATTGAAAAAGAATGGCGGTCGTATCGTGATCTGGGATTTAGCGATGCACAGGTTAATGAAATGTTTAACGGGCAACGCCCTTTCCCGCCCGTTGTTTCTCCTTCGTTGACGCGATACCCGGCATTGCTGAAAAGAGCTTTAGCTGAGAGACAGGCACTGATTGAATCGCCCGTCCCCTATAGGGCGTCCGAGAGTATAGAGCCATCGACTCTAGAAGAGGAGAAGGAGCGTCGAGAGATGATCAAAGATCTCTTGATGGAACAACAATCGCGTCAGGCGAAGAGTTTGCAGCAAAAACTTCAGGAATCTCAGAGAGAGATTGATGCGCTTCGAAATGAGCGGGACAGGCTTAGGGCAGAGCGTGATCAGGCTAGGAAAGAACGCGAACAGGCCGAACAGGATGCCGCCTATTGGTTTTTTAATCGGAAGAAGTAAATTCTAGGGGGATAGCTCGTTATTTCTTGTCGAGAGCTTGTACGGCACTTCCAACGATTGAAATTTGTGAGTAATAAACTTAACAAGAACAAAGGATAAGAAGCATGAGCGGAATCAGAAACGTGAAGGCGCGGCAGATCATTGATTCACGGGGCAATCCCACAGTGGAAGTCGAAGTGCTCCTGGAGAGCGGTGCGCACGGTCGGGCAGCGGTGCCGTCCGGGGCGTCGACCGGTGAAAAGGAAGCCATCGAGTTGCGTGACGGCGACAAGAAGCGCTGGATGGGGAAAGGTGTCTCCAAGGCGGTTGCGAATGTGAGCAAGACCATTGCGCCGCGGCTGATGGGGATGGAGGCGTTGGATCAGGCGGCCGTCGATCACGAGATGATCGCGCTGGATGGGACGAAGACCAAAGGGAAGTTGGGCGCCAATGCCATTCTGGGCGTGTCTCTGGCGGTGGCCAAGGCCGCGGCCAACGAGACCGGTCAACCGCTCTATCGCTATCTTGGTGGAACGAACGCGCGGGTGTTGCCGGTGCCGCTCATGAACATCATCAACGGCGGCGCGCATGCGGATAACCGGCTCGATCTGCAGGAGTTCATGATCATGCCGGTGGGTGCGCCCCGCTTCAGTGATGCGTTGCGGATGGCCACGGAAGTGTTTCATACGCTGAAGTCGCTTCTGAAGAAAAAGGGGCTCAACACGGCCGTCGGCGACGAGGGAGGATTCGCGCCTGATTTGCAGTCGAACGAAGAGGCCCTTGCGCTCATTATGGAAGCGATTGAAGCCGCCGGGTACCGCCCCGGTCAGGATATCGCGTTGGCTTTAGACTGCGCGGCCAGCGAACTGTATGACAAAGGGCGGTATCGGCTGGAGGCTGAAAAGAATCCTGAGCGCTCGTCCGAAGAGATGGTAGCCTATTACGGCAAGTTGTTGGATCGTTATCCCATCCTCTCGGTTGAAGACGGCTTGAGCGAACTGGATTGGAAGGGGTGGAAGATCCTGACGGAAAAGCTCGGCAAGCGGGTGCAACTCGTGGGCGACGACATTTTTGTCACCAACGTCGAAATCTTTGCCAAGGGGATCGCAGAGGGCATCGGCAATTCGATCCTGATCAAACTCAATCAGATCGGCACCTTGACGGAGACGCTGGATGCCATCGAACTGGCCAAGCGGTCCGGGTATACGGCCATCATCTCCCATCGCTCGGGGGAGACGGAAGATACGACGATCGCGGATGTCGCGGTGGCGACGAACAGCGGATTGATTAAGACCGGCTCGTTGTCCCGGACGGATCGAGTCGCAAAATACAATCAATTGCTTCGCATTGAGGATGAACTGGGCGCGGCGGCCGTCTATCGAGGCCGTGCGGCTGTCCCATCGAGATCCTAATCGCTATGATCATTAAGCCGAACCGGGGTCGCGACTGGTTGGATTGGCAGCGGAAGCTCTGCTCTGCTGGCAAGTGGGTGGGGCTTGGCGCGTTGTTCCTCATGATGGGAACTCTGCTGTTCGGCGAGATGGGGATTTCGCGATACTTGCATTTGCGTGACCATGCGGAGCAACTTGATCGGGAGCTGGCTGAGCTTCAGCGGTTCAACGGTGAACTGCGCACGGATTTGGATCGCGTGCAATACGATCCGACTCGCATCGAAGAACTGGCCCGGGAACGGTTAGGGTATGTGCGGAAAGGGGAAACGGTGTATCAATTGGCTCCGATTGGAGAGAAGGAACGGTTTCCCACGGTGAGGACACCATGAAGTTTGGAAGTGTGGCCATCATCGGACGGTCGAATGTCGGGAAATCGACGCTCCTCAATCGTCTGCTGAAAGAAAAAATCGCCATCGTCTCCGACAAGCCGCAGACCACCAGGACGCGGATTCTGGGGGTGGCGCATGTCGAGGGCGCTCAGATCGTGTTTCTCGATACGCCCGGGTTTCACGAACCGCATCACTTGTTGAACCGCCGCATGGTGCGCACGACATTGGACACCTTCGACGATGCCGATGTGCTGTACGTGGTCGTGGAAGCTACCGCTCAGCCAGGTCCAGGCGACCTGGCCGTCATTGAGCATGTGAAACAGGCGGTTGCCAAGCAGGCGCGGCCGGTGATGCTGGTGATCAACAAAGTCGATCTGGTGAACAAGTCGCGATTGTTGCCATTGATGGAGCAGTATCTGCGGATTTTCCCCTGGACGGAAATCGTTCCGGTCTCGGCGGAGACCGCGGACAATGTGGATCGCCTGTTGTCGGTGACGGTGTCGCTCCTGGCGGAAGGTGAGGCGACGTTTGGCGACGATGTGGTCACGGATCAATCGATGCGCACCCTCGCGGCGGAACTGATCCGGGAGAAAATTCTGCAGCAGACCTACGAAGAGGTGCCTCACTCGGTGGCGGTCGAGATCGAGGAGTTTATCGAGACCAAGAAATTGACCAAGATCGGCGCCGTGGTGTTGGTCGAGAAAGAGTCGCAAAAAGGCATTTTGATCGGCAAACACGGCGAACGTCTCAAACTGGTGGGAACGGCGGCCCGTGAAGATATGGAACGTCTGTTCGGGATGAAGGTTTTTTTGAAGGTCTGGGTCAAGGTGCGCGAATCGTGGCGGGAAGACGAACAAACGCTTGCGGAGTTAGGTTATTAACGACCTCACCATCCAACCCTCCGAGCCGGCGCGACTTCCTGATCGGGAGCCGCTCGGGAAAGATGCGTCTCGTGACGCCGGTGGCGGACAGGCGAAGCCCGACGTGCGGCTGGTTTCCATTCAACGGCTTCTGCGTCGTGGCGCCATCACCAATCTGGCCAAGATGCTGGCGCGCATGCATCCGGCGGATATCGCCAACGTCATCGACCATCTTTCCTCACTGAAAGAAAAACGAGAAATCTTCGAATTGGTGCGCGGAGACGTCAAGCGAGGCCAGGTGCTCAGCGAATTGGACGGCGAGAGTATCACGCTGGTGTTGTCCGATCTGCTGCCTTCCGATGCCGCCTGGTTGTTGAAAGACCTTGGTTCCGACGATATCGCCTACATTTTGAGTGTGATTCCGAACGATCGCGCCAAGGAGATCCTGGCGCTGATGCGGACGGAGGACTCCACTGAAATCGCCGACCTGCTGAAGTATCCCAAAGGCACGGCCGGCGGCATCATGACCACCGAGTTTTTCGCGCTCTTCGAGGATGCCACGGCGCAGGAAGCCATTCGTCGCTTGCAGCAGGCCACCGACGCGGAAATGGTGTTCTACATCTATGTGACGGACAAAGAGGACCGGCTGGTCGGTGTGTTATCGCTCCGCCAATTACTGACCGTCCCTCCGGCGACTCCGTTGAAGAACATCATGACCCGGGATCTGATCAGCGTGGCCGTCGACATGGATCAGGAGGAGGTCTCACGCCAGGTTGCGAGCTATAATCTGCTGGCTATTCCGGTGGTGGAGAAAGACGGCAAATTAGTCGGCATCATCACGGTAGACGACGTCGTCGATGTCATCCGGGAAGAAGCCACCGAAGACATGTTGAAAATGGCCGGCGCCATCGAAGAGGACGCGATGTTCAAGTCCTCGAGCATGGCCGCTGCCCGTGTGCGCCTGCCGTGGCTTTTTACCAATCTCGTCGGGAGCCTTCTGTCCGGCATGCTCTTATGGATGTTCCGGTATACCATTCAGGAAGTGGTGGCGATCGTCAGTTTTATCCCCGTCATCGCGGCTATGGGGGGCAACGTCGGGCTGCAGTCCTCCACGCTGATTATTCGAGGGCTCGCCACCGGCCTGGTGGAACTCACCGACGTGTGGAAGATTTTCTTTCGCGAAGCGAAGATTGCCTTTCTGATGGGTATTGCCTGTAGTCTGATGCTGACCGTGGTGGGTTGGTTGTGGCATCAGGTCTTTTTGGGCATGGTGGTCGGTGTGTCGCTCATTACGGCGTTCCTGGTCTCGACGAGTATGGCGACGGTGATGCCGATCGTCTTGAAGCGGATGGGCGTGGATCCTGCCGTCGCCGCCGGTCCGTTCGTGACGACGGCCAATGACATCACCGGCATTGCTATTTACCTCACGCTGGCGACGATCTTCCTCGAGCAAATTCGATAATGATGCGCGGTGGGTCTCCTCGTTCCCCTGTCATCCTTCACGCTGGGTGGTGAGATGCCGTTGGTGAAGACTGCTGCCATCGTGCTGCACAGCCGAAAGTGGGGTGACGCCGACCGGATCGTCACGTTCTATACGATGCGTATAGGCAAGTTGCGCGGGGTCGCGCGCGGCGCGCGTCGGTTGAAGAGCCGTCTCGGCGGGATGATCGAGCCCTTTACCCTCTGCCAGCTGGATCTGTTTGAGAAGCCCGGCGATTCACTCTACCGGATTTCACAGGTCGCGCTGGATGAGCCGTTCGCCAAATTTCGAGACGATCTGACCCTCATGACCGCCGCGGGGCGCATGGTCAACCTTGTGAGTGCCGTCATGGCGGAAGGCGATCCGGAGCCGCGGGTGTTTGAAATATTGGAAACGGGGTTGCGTACGTTGTTGGAGAGTCGGGACGCGGCATGGACGACGCTGTTGTTCCAGATTCGTCTGTTGGGGATGACCGGGTTCCGGCCGCAAACCGAGCAGTGCGCGACCTGCGGCCAAGTGCATCAGAGTCCCCTCCCGCAATTCTCACCGATGGCCGGAGGGATCGTGTGCGAGCGGTGCGCGAGCCGTCAGCCGTTTCGTTGCACGGCCTTGTCTCGCGGAAGCGTCGCATTTCTCCATCAAGCCTTGCATATACAGCCGGCGCTCTTGAGTCGATTGCATGCGGCCGGCCAGGTGCGAACTGAAGTCGAGTCGGCCATTGAAGGGTATGTCACGGTGGTGGCGGGACGACGACTTCCGCCGGTCGATTTTCTGACCAGCGGAAGTCCTGTACCGGGGTGAGAAGATGTGCTGATTGCCAGGGCGACTGGTGACCAGTTGAGGAGTGTGCATCGTTATGAGTGAGACCGTACTTGAGCCGACGGACATGGAATGGGTGGAAAAGGGCGTATTGGGAATCACCTGGAGTGATGGCCACAAGGCGGTGTATCCGGTTCGTTATCTCCGGCAGCATTGTCCCTGCGCCGCCTGCACGGATGAATGGACCGGAGAGCTTCGGCTGAAACCGGATGACGTGCCGATGGTAATTATGTTGCAGGATGTGCAGCCGGTCGGACGGTACGCGTTTCAGTTTACCTGGAGCGACGGGCACGATACAGGGATCTATTCGTATACGTTCCTTCGACGGATGTGCCAGTGCGATATCTGTCAGCCGGTGAAACCTGTGGAGCCGAGGTCCAGGCGGTTGCTTTGATCGCTCGGACGCACGTGCATGCGGTAAACGGAACGGGAGGTCCACTCAGATGACACAAGCGCAAATCATTGCCGTGGGATGGTGGTCGCTTCTCGCGGTCCTCTCGGCAGGCTGTTCGAGTCTTCCTTCGTTGGATCAGCAAAAACAGCTGGTTCAGCAGGGGGACTATCGAATCCATCAGCTGACCCCGAGAGCCTTCGTTGAAACCTGGGGGGAACCGACCTATACCCATCAGCAGTTCACGCATTTCTTCGGGATGCAGGACGGGCAACTGATTCCTCAGTCGCGCATGGCGCTCGGAGAGTCTCCGCAGGGGTGGGAGACCGGGCTTGCCGCCGGCGATGCGTTATTCCTGGCCTATGCCGATCGTGGCCAGTATCTGGTGTTTCTCGATGAGGCGCTCGTGTACCATGAGGCGATGACGCCCGAGAAGGTTCATGCTGTCGGCAAGACCTGGAAGTACGAATCTCAGTTCAAGACGCGACTCGAATTGTCTCCGGCCATGAAGTAAGTGGTGACGGCTCCTCCTATGACGGCTCCTCCTATGACGGCTCCTTCCACTCATCGCCCTCTGAAAATCTGCATGGTGTCGTCCGAGGTCGTGCCCTTTGCGAAGACGGGCGGACTTGCCGATGTGGTCGGAGCCCTCGCGACTGAGTTTGCTAGGTTAGGGCACGATGTCTGCGTGCTGCTACCGGCCTATCGACAGGTCGATGCGCTGGGCTATCGGATGATCGACTATGCCCGGTTGGCGGTGCCGACCGCGCAGGGGCTGGTAGAGGTGCGTATCCAGGAGCTCGCCGGCCCGCATTCGCATGCGACAGGTTCCGGACGCCTGCGAGTGTTGACTGTTCGACACGATGCGTTCTTTTCCCGTTCAGGTCTCTACCAGGAAGCCGGCCACGACTATCCCGACAATCTCGAGCGGTTCGCATTGTTTTGCCGGGCCGTCATGGAATTGTTGGTGCACTTCGGTGAAAGGGATGGATGGCAGGTGGATCTACTGCATGTGCATGATTGGCAAGCCGCCCTGTGTGCCGTGTATTTGCGGACGCTTTATCAAGCGAAGGCCGCCTGTAGCAAGATCCGCAGCGTGCTGACCATCCATAATCTTGGATATCAGGGGCTATTTACGGCTGAACATTTTTCCCTCACTGGCCTACCTGCCCGGCTGTTTACCCCAGCGGCGCTTGAGTTTTACGGAAAACTGAATCTCTTAAAGGGAGGGCTTGTCTTCGCCGATCTGCTCACCACGGTAAGCCCCACGTACAGTGAAGAGATTCAGACGCCGGAATATGGTTGTGGGCTGGAGGGGGTGATCAGCGGGCGGAAGAACGTCCTGTACGGTATCGTGAATGGTATTGATGTTGAGATTTGGAATCCCGCCAAGGATCCCCACCTGCCGACCCAGTATTCTCTCTCCGATATGTCTGGAAAGGCGCGATGCAAGAAAGACCTCCAGCGTGAACTCAAGCTTCGTGTCGACAAGGGGCCTCTTATCGGGGTGATTGCGAGACTGACCGGTCAGAAGGGGATCGATCTCGTGATCGATATTATTCCGGAGCTGATGGAGCTCGATGTGCAGGTCGTGATTCTGGGGACCGGAGATGTCGGGTATGAGCAGCAGGTGCGTGAGTTAGCGGAACGCTATCCCGGTCGACTCGCGGTGCGCAACGTCTTCGACGAAGGGTTGGCCCATCGGATTGAAGCCGGTGCAGACATGTTTCTCATGCCGTCCCGATATGAGCCTTGCGGCCTCAGTCAGTTATACAGCCTTCGCTATGGTACGGTTCCTATCGTGAGGAAAACCGGGGGATTGGCCGATACAGTGGTCAACTACACGCCGAGCGCTTTCAAGGGATCGCGCGCCACCGGGTTCAGCTTTTCGGATACCAGCGCGGCCTCGCTTTTGACCTGTTTGTTACTGGCATTGTCGCTCTATCGGAAAAAAGCGGATTGGCATCGTATCGTCAGGGCGGGCATGGAGCAGGATTTGTCGTGGGCTCGATCAGCCGAGATGTATCTGCGGTTATTCAGGGCGTTGCTTGAAGGAAGAGAGCCGCAGCAGAAGTAGGAGCTCACCTGCGCGAAGTGCAAAGACTACCGGAGAGCGGCTTGGAGTGTCAGGTCGAGGTACGACAGCCGTTCCCGAGCTTGGGAGGTGTAGTAAGAATAGTCGGATTGTGTCTGGTTATCTAACACCTGCCTGAATTCCTTTCTCGCCAGATCATGTTCTCCGACTAATACGGCCAAGTTTCCAGCATGCAGGCTACAGGCCGCGGCCATGGCGTGAACGTCCACCGCTAGTCTCGAGGCCGGCTGGGTCACCATGCTCTTCAGCTTGGTCGGGAGAAAGTTGTCGAGTGGTGAACGGAGAGCTTGGGTCTGACTGACTTCTCGTAATTTGTGCGAATCGATCAGGGCCGATTGGGTTTGGTCCGAGGACAAGCAATGGGTGTAGGTGCTCCACACGTCCATAAACCGGACATTGTCGTATCGAACCGAGGTGGTCGCCGGGCTTGATTGGCAGCCGACGGTCGACAGGGCGGTGACCAGAATGGCGAGGATGCCGATTCTGATGTCTCGTCTACTGTTCATGTGTGCCGCCTCCTCCAACCCCTGTCTCTTTGTCGAGACAAAATGATGTAGAGCAAGTGTCGAGCCAGGGTTTGCAATCGCAAATCATTGAAATGATTGACATGAATTTCGTATGTTGGGGCCGTTCCTGTCTCAATAATATGTCACTGTGTTGAATAGAACACGGGAGATGAGAGCCGGACAGGGATCTTGAATGAGCAAATTGCGCGTATCGCCTGGTGACCGAGGGGTAGTGTCTGGTGTAGCTGAATGTTCAGAGCTAGTTGGCGTTGCTCTGTGATGGTCTCGGTGATAGCTCGCAATTTCGGTGATAGAGAAGTTCTCCATGACCGAGACCCTGCTCGGCCACAGCTCGCAGGATGACGGATGAGAGATAGTAATCCGGTGATGATGCGGTGGCGACGCACCCGTCACTGGGCTACTATTTTGCAACTGAGCGGTGGATAGAGCGAAGTGGGGCACCAGTGGTGGCAAAAGATGAAGGAGTTAATTGTTGCCTGAATGGCCTCACATGGTTCGGGTAGAGTGTCGGCGGTTGGGACTCTAGCGAATTTTGTGCGTGGCTGATATTGTCGGGGGCTCGTGTTGTGTATGTTCTCTGCCGTGTGTCTGTTCATGTCACTCGGCGGCACGTGTTGCTTCAAGCAGCTGCCTGATCGTTTTGACATAGATCCCAGCAGACAACCCGTATCAGTGCCATCCTTTTGGTGAAAGGTTCCTCCGCTCATGAATGCGAGCCAAGCGTTGACCAAGACACGTCAATTCAGAAACCTGCTCCTCTCTGAACAACTGCAGTTCATCTGCGAAGCCCACAACGGACTCAGCGCGAAAATCGTCCAAGAGGCCGGGTTCCCCGGTATTTGGGCCAGCGGGCTCTCTATTTCGGCTCAGTTCGGCGTACGTGACAACAATGAGGCCAGCTGGACCCAGGTGCTTGAAGACTTGGAATTCATGTCCGATGCCACCCGCATTCCGATCCTCCTTGACGGTGACACGGGGTACGGTAATTTCAACAACATGCAGCGGCTCATTCGCAAACTCGAACAGCGCAATATCGCCGCGGTGTGCATCGAAGATAAGCTGTTTCCCAAGACCAACAGTTTTCTCAAGGGCGATGCGCAACCGCTTGCCGATATGCAGGAGTTTTGCGGCAAAATAAAAGCCGGAAAAGATGCGCAGATCGACCCTGATTTTTGCCTGATTGCCAGGGTCGAGGCCTTTATCTGTGGGTGGGGGCTGGCGGAGGCGTTGCGGCGTGCGGAGGCGTATCATCAGGCGGGCGCGGACGGCATTCTCATTCATAGCGCGCTCTCGGTGCCGGATGAGATCCTCGCGTTCAAGCGGGAATGGGGCAATCGTTGTCCAGTGGTGATTGTGCCCACGAAATACTATGCGACGCCGACGGATGTGTTTCGGCAGCATGGTTTTTCGATGGTGATCTGGGCAAATCATATGCTGCGTGCGGCCGTGGCCAGCATGCAGAAAACCGCGCGCGCGTTGAAGGAGAGTGAGCATCTCCTCTCCATTGAGGATAAGGTCGCGCCGGTCTCCGAAATATTTCGGCTGCAGAATGCCGCGGAGTTGCTGGAGGCGGAAGAACGTTATCTGCCCCGAGGTGCCGAGGGCACCTCAGCGGTAGTATTGGCCGCTTCCCGGGGAGAGGAATTGGGGGAGCTGACCGAGGACCAACCCAAGACCATGGTGAAAGTGCAGGGCGTTCCCATCCTGAGCCACATCGTCGATGCGTATAATGCCGTCGGGATTAAAGATATTTTAGTCGTCCGTGGCTATAAGAAAGAGGCGGTGAACCTCCCCAACTTGACGTATATCGACAATCTCGAATTTGCTGAGACCGGCGAGTTGGCCTCCTTGTCCCAGGCTTTGCAATCCAGAAAAGGGCGTTTCCAGCCGACGATCGTTTCCTATGGAGATGTATTGTTCAATAAATATATTCCGCAGGCGTTGTGCCAGGAGCAGGATGACTGCGTGATTTTCGTCGACAGCAACTGGAGGGATCAGAGCAGTTATGCCCGCTTGGGCGGTTTTGCCGAATGCTCCATTCCGAATTCGCGGAAAGCCTTCAATGCCAAAATCTATCTCAAACAATTGGGAAAGACCGTTCCTGAAGAGTCGATCCATGGGGTCTGGATGGGGTTTCTTAAGCTGTCTTCCAGTGCGGCCAGCCTGGTCAATGATCTTCTGTTGGACATGCTTGCCGATCCGGCGAATCGAAGGGTCGGGATTCCGCAATTGCTGCAGGAACTCCTGAAACGGGACGTCCCGGTTCGTGTGCTGTATACGGTCGGTCATTGGTTGGATGTCAACAGTCTGGAGGATGTAGTCCAGGCTGGGAATTTCTGAGTTTCAATCCAAGTAATAGTCAGTTAGGTGGTGAGGGTCGGATGAAAAGTCCGATCCGCTGTGAAACACAGGTGAGGTCCGGCTTTACGAGGCGTAGGCTTCAGGAGATACGACGGCATGATCGATCCACAAGATTTTATTACGCACCTTCAGGCCAATGGGGTGGAGTTTTTTACCGGGGTACCTGATTCTCTGTTGAAGGAGTTCTGTGCCTGTCTTGAGCATGTTCCTCGTGCCGGTCACCACATCATCAGTGCTAATGAAGGGGGGGCTGTGGCGCTGGCGCTCGGGTACCATCTCGCAACACGGAAAGTTCCGCTGGTCTATTTGCAGAATTCGGGGTTGGGGAATATCATCAATCCTCTCTTATCGTTGGCCGACTCAGAAGTGTATTCGGTTCCTCTCTTGCTTGTGATCGGGTGGCGAGGAGAGCCAGGTGTCCATGATGAGCCGCAACACAAGAAGCAAGGACGGGTAATGCTCTCTATGCTCCAAGCAATGGAAATTCCCCATTCCATTTTGGGGCCTGAGTTCATTGATCCGCACGCAGCTCTGGCGGATGCCCTGGCTCAGGTTCGAGAGACGAGCGCACCGTATGCGCTCGTCATTAAAAAAGGGACTTTTACACCGTTTGCTGTACCCAAGGTTGAGAAAACGGAGTTTCCGCTCTCCCGGGAAGAGGCGATTCAGCAGGTGATCGAATCGTTGGGCGAACGCGATGTGCTCATTTCTACGACCGGCATGCCATCGCGTGAAGTATATGAGTATAGGAGCAAGCGGGGGGAAGGCCATCAGCGGGATTTCTTAACCGTGGGAGGGATGGGGCACGCTTCCCAAATTGCCCTGGGAATTGCGCTCCAAAAACCGGGACGTTCTGTCTATTGTCTTGATGGAGATGGCGCTCTGCTCATGCACATGGGGGCCCTTGCTATCACCGGCGCTCTCAAGGCCCGCAATTTCAAGCATGTCATCGTGAACAATGGGGCTCATGATTCGGTAGGTGGGCAGCCGACGGTGGCCTTTGATGTCGATGTTCCGGGCATTGCTCATGCGTGCGGCTACGAATCGGTATTTTGTGCTCAAACTAAGCAGGAACTTCAGTCTTCTCTGGAAGAGTTACAGCGTTCAAGTGGTCCGAGCTTGTTGGAGGTCCGAGTACGCTGTGGTGCCAGGAAGGATATCGGGCGTCCCGTAACTACTCCAAGTCAGAACAAGAATGCGTTCATGGATTTTATCGAAAATGGAGGCTAGAGGTAGTTTGCTCGAGCGGTTGGTTCAGGATGATAGTTTGGGCGGAACTCAGTATGGCAAGTGAGCGTCAAGTCGGTGGCTGGCTCGGATAGAAATTCATAATCTTATGGTCGCAGGACGACAATTAAAATGCTAAGATCGGAACACTTGGACTAGAACTCCTGTCCGAGTCGTTGAATTTGTCTTTCGCATAATGTGTTTGATGTGTTCCTTCACTGTCTGCTCGGTGATCTTCAGCGCGTTGGCGATTTCCTTATTGGTCCATCCCTTCGCCAGATTTTCGACCACTGATTGTTCTCTGTTTGTGAGCTGAAACCGTTCCTTGGCTTGATCGGTGTTAAGTTGTTGCCGGCGGCCAAGCTCTTCTAGAGTTACGACAAGGCGGGCATGCTGGATGCCACCTCGGTCAGGTAAGCCAAATCCTCGGAGGAGGACGGGCTGATTCGGGTTTCCTGCGATTCGTTTGACCTCAAATTGCTCCCAGTCCTTTGCCTCGGTGCGAACTTGGAGTGCCTTCATAACTTCGGTGCAGAGTTCGGTCAACGCAGAGGGAAGCACCCCTTGGGCGGACTTTGCAGGTGTGCCACCGTTTTCAGCCATATTGATGAGTTTGGACAGCTCAGCGGCTTGTCGGTTCATATGCAGCAGTTGCATGGAGGAGGATAGAACGACGATTCCGGCACCTGCACGTTGGTCGGCCAGGTTATCTGCTGGTTCCTGAGAGTGAGCAACGTTTTGAGCCACGGCAATACTCCGTATGATCCTTAATCTCTCTAGACAATCAGGCTATTTCTGATAACCTGAAGCATGTGCCTATTACTAGTAATGCTACATAATACTTTCGAGGTAGTCAAATTATACTTGTGGGGGAGCTATTCGTACATCATTGGTATTGTTCGTTGACGCTCGTACTTCTATACTGCAAAGGCAGACGCAAGTGTCGTTGGGTAGAGCGGCTAGCGTGAGATGAACTGATAAATGCCGTGGTTGCCGTTGTTCGATGGGCGCACCGGACCTGTCAATCAACATAAATTCATTAGTTATTAATGGTATAGGTCGTGGTGGATCCCAACCAGGCTTTGTGTAAAGCTTTGGGTGATAAAGAGGTTTCTAGAGATGCGTAACCCAGGCAGTCAAAATGGGCCTGTCGCCCAGGACGAGTGGGACTGGCCCACAATTGCGGCCAGCGAAAAGCACGCCGAGCGGCTAGCGCTCCTTCGTCCAATTCCTTATGAAATTTCCTTACCGAATCATGAAAGTGGTCACCACGGAACCAGCGTGTTCCACGGCCGGGCGCTCTCATTGAATATTAGCAGTGGTGGAATGTTGATCCTCATGGCTCAGGCGCCGCTGCTTGATCAGGTCATCAAGGTACATGTTCCGACCCCTGTTGCGCTGGCCGAGACTCCAACACTTGCCGAAGTACGCTGGATTAGGAAAGTTCCCTTTTCAGCGTCGGGAAGTGAGGCATCCTTTTTCGTGGGTTTGAAGTTTTTGTTCTCGGCGGGAAGGTAGATGCTAGGCAGTTGTTGCAAGTGGCCAGCTGGAATTTTTTCAGGAGAATAAGTCATGAATGGTAAGACCTTATTGAGCGGTATTATCCTTGTGGGAGCTGTGATCAGTGTGGCGCATGCCGGACAATTTGAGCAGGCGCCCAAGCTGATGTTAGCAGCGGGATCGGCTCCAGGGACAAGTTCATCTGGGGTCCGCCACGGAGGCGAAGGGGCAGAAAAATCATCCCTTACCGTGACTCCAGATTATATTATGGGGCCAGAAGATGTATTAGAGATTACAGTCTGGAAAAATGCCGATCTTTCCAAGCAAGTTCAAGTTCGCCCTGATGGAAGGATTTCGCTCCCGCTCATCGGCGATGTCTCAGCAGTGGGACGAACTGCGGCTCAGCTGACCGAAGAGATTTCTGCCCGACTGAAGTCTTACATGGAAAACCCGACGGTTTCGATTTTGGTTCGAGAGGTAAATAGTTATCAAATTTATGTTCTTGGTGAGGTGAATGCGCCCGGTAAGTACCCTTTAAAAAGCAAAACAACCTTGCTGCAAGCGATTACGATCGCGCATGGTTTTACGCAAGTGGCTGCGCGCAACAAGATTGTGGTATTTCGATTCGGGAAAGACGGCGAGGGGCTGAACAAGATTAAGGCGAGTTACGACGATATTGTTCTGAGAGATGGATCCGATCAAAACATAGAGCTAAAGCCCGGAGATCAGATTGTCGTGCCTTCTGAGACGATGGTGGTGTTGCCGTCAAGGTAGAGCCTCGTCGGTCGAATTTACGGATGACATTTCGCTGAAGCGAGCCAAAGGAGTGGGGAAATTGAAAACTTTCGGTTGCAGATGGTTGCGAGGGGGGGTATGTATTGTTTTCAGCTTGCTTCTGGCTCTCCCTGGGTGCTGGATCGGGAATGAGCAAATCGACTTTAATGTCACCTATATCCCTCCGAATGAGTTCTTATTGGGACCAGAGGACGTGCTTGTTGTAAATATTTGGCGCAATCAAGAGCTCTCTCGAGAAGTCATTATTCGTCCTGATGGGAAAATCTCCATGCCTTTAATAGGCGATGTTCAGGCCGCAGGAATGACATCCAATGTTTTGGCGAAGAGAATAGCGGATGGGTTGGCTGAGTTTATGTCCAATCCAACAGTGTCGGTACAAGTCAAAGAGGTCAACAGTTATTATGTGTACGTTCTCGGCGAAGTATCAAAGCCGGGGAAGGTGCCGTTAAAGTCGTATGCGACGGTTTTACAAGGCATCTCGTTGGCTGGAGGTTTCACAACGTTTGCGTCGAGAAACAAGATCCATGTGCTGAGAGTCGTTCCAAACGGTCAAGGGCAGCCGAAGCAGGTCCAGATTCCCGTTCCCTATGAAGATATCATTCAAGGTAAAAACTCGGAGGGAAACTTCTTCCTCAAGGCTGGTGATGTCATTGTTGTGCCGTGACCAGTGCTTGAGGATATATCGCTTGTGTTTCGGTGTTCTTGCCCTGACGTCGTGTTGGAGTATATCCGACTCTGCGGCGCAACAAATACGCGTAGTGCCATCGGTTTCGATTATCGAGCAATATGACAGCAACGTATTTTTTACCCCAAAGTCGCAGTTGTCAGCCGGAACCAAAGCTGATGACCTCATAACTGTAGTTACCCCTCAGCTAAATTTTATGCAGGGCAACTCGCTTGTGAAAACCAACTTGTCTGTTGGTGCGGTGATTCAAAAATTCGTCAATAACTCAGCTCTGGACAACGTCGGGTTCAATGCAAGTACGGGAATTGACCTCTCCCAAGCTGTGAATAGAATTTTGCCTCGAATGCGGGGTTTCCGGATCTTGGGAACATTCATGTATACGCCTTCGGCTCCGGCATTCGGTGCTGGCAGCCTTGGGGGTGGGGCTGGATTTGGAGGGGGAGGTTTCGGAGGAGGCTTTGGCGGAGGAGGAATCGGGGTGGCGGGGCCGATTGATTCAGGGCTACTCACGCAGCGAATCAGAACCACGATGTTCAACGTCGGATTTGCAAATTCTTACTCGCTTTCTCCAACCACTGATTTCCAGACGAATTATATGTACTCTCAGCTGAGTTTTGGTGGGTCATTCACCCCCTCTACGACTGTGTCAGGGCAAGCGCCGAATACCGTTTTCGATACCACGACCCATTCTATTTCCGCCGGACCCACCTCCAGGATTTCAGCTATAGACACTTTGACAATGAAATACACCTTTACTCAAATGTCGCAAGCGCAATTCGGTGATTATGCGACGCACGGTGCAACGCTTGGCTGGGGAAGGACCTGGACTAAAGAGTGGAGCTCCGCGGCCACCGGCGGCCTCACACTCGTCGAGCCGATTCCTGACGTCTCCGCTACCGGAGGACAGCGAAGAATTCCCGCGACGATGTTTCCGACCGCAGGCGTAAGTGTAAGTTACGCTACGGGCTCATCGTTTCTTCGGAAACTGGGTAGTGAAATTCAAGAGGCAACTGGGTCTAGTGGGGCTGGCGCAACCGCTGGTGGAGGTTTCCTCCCTCTCCTTGCCGGGATGAATATGCCAGGAGGCATCGCGGCGCCAGGATCGTATCGGATCACCCTGATGTATAATCTTGGCGTATTTCCAAGTTTCGTTCAGTCTGCTGGCCCCATATACACCCATACTGTCATGTTGGGGAGTACTGCCGGCATTACGGACAGATTGAGTGCTCAGGCACTCTTTAATTATGCCAGAAGTAGTTTCACCTCGGAAACGATTGGCACGAATTTCACTACGTACGGCACGACTGTGTCCCTGAACTACCTCATCACTCCCATGTTCACCGCGAGCCTCAGCCATCAATGGTTGATGTTTGAAAATCAAACCAGTGGTTTCAGTGCAGGAGATCTAGGGTTCGCTAAACAAATGATTCTATTAGGTTTTACATACGCGTATTCACCTCGTGGAGATTTTTTCAGATCTGGCGCTTTCTGGGAAGGTCCTTCCGGCACTTCCTCGTCTGCTGAGTCAGGAGTTGGCAAATCTGGATCAGGAGGAGTGGATACAAAGAAATGAACACGCGCACATTGTCTCCAGAGGATTATTGGCGAGCGGTTGTCAGCAGAAAGTGGCTCGTTATTTCTGCGATTTTGGTCTCGCTGAGTATCGCTGGTGCGGTATGCGCGCTTATGCCTAAGACCTATCAATCAGCGACCAAAATGTGGTTTGAGGGCGCGAAGATAGAAGAATCGATCGTGAGTGGTCCTAATCCATCTGGAGGCGTATATACACCTACACTCGACGACCGAGTTATGGAAGTGAGACAGTTTGTGATGGGCAGAAAAACTCTTGGGCAAATTGCCGGAGAGTTTGGACTTTTCGGGTACGAAAAGGATCATCCGGATGCTTCAGAATCGGAGAATGCCATCAGAGCCATGCGAGGATCGATTAAGGTTGAGCCTACCAAGGACAAGCTATTTATCACACTCTCGTTCTCAAACGAGGATCCCATTATAGCTAGGGATGTAACGACAAGACTCAGCGATTTGTTCATCGAGGAGACGCTGAAAGACCGGGAGCGAGGGGTTGAGGCGGCGGAGGATTTTCTTGGATTGGAGTTGAAACATGCAAAGGCAGAACTCGAAGTAAAAGAGAAAATAATTTCGGAGTTCAAACAGCAACATCTCGGGGAATTGCCACAGCAAATAGACGCTAATCTTCGGAAGCTTGATCGGCTTCAGGACGATATGCGCTCGCAAAGTGAGCAGGCTCAGAATCTGGCCAATCGATTGGCCCAAATCGACAAATCAATTAAAGATTACGAGGAGACTGGAGAAATCAGTAGTGATTCGCCGGTCGGCGGTTCCAGCAAGCGTAATAAGGATCCACGCCTTGGGAGAATTAAGGAATTGGAGCGGCGCTTAGTGGAGCTGTCCTCCATATATAAAGAGACCTATCCCGATCTGGTACAAGTTAAGGAGGAGATTAAGAAACTCCGAGAGATGACTTCAGCTCAGTATCGCGATTTGTTGCCTGATAGCGAGGGCGTTGAAGAACCGGCTGTTGGAAAAAAGTCTAAGCGCAAGGCGATGGATCCATACCATGCTGAACTTCTCAAGCAGCGTGAGGAGATCGTTCTTGAGTTGGATGCAGTAAAACGCCACCAGACACATATTTCTAGTGAAATTT
>CABVRO010000037.1 GCA_902500715.1 uncultured Nitrospira sp.
TGGTTCCTTCTCTCTCGTTAAGCTGCAACGGCAGGATTGCCAACCCGCAACTCGATCTTGTTCTTGTCAGCCCATTCGCTTGCGATTTCGTAGGCTCGCTTGACGGTTGCCAGGTTCTTCGCCAATAGCATTTCTTTCTTGGCAAACTTCTTTTTGATCGCTTCGTCCAGGGAGGCGGTACCACCGGATGCCACGAACTTCTTGCCGAAGCGTTCCTGCAAGGCGCCGTCGAGAGCTTCCATGGAGACGCATTTGGTAATACCTGCGACCGAACCGATCATCGACATATTGGTCGAGAGTTCGGTGCCGGCGACTTCGATCGCGAGCTCGGTTCCCGCAATATAGAACAAGGCCACGTTTAGGTCCTTGAGGCGGTTGATATCTTCCTCTGACAAGAGAGGCTGGGCTGAGTTAATGATGACAACCCCCCCCTCTTTGACGCCGGAGTAAAAGGGCATGGTGTAGCTCTTGCCCATGGTAATGACTTGAGGATGAAATACTTCGATTACATCGGGAAATACCAACTCACCGCGGTCATAGATCCGCTCAATGCCGATCCGACAGTAACTTTCAGCGGGAGCCATTCGTTTCTCGGCGCCAAAAAATGGATTCGAAATGGAAAACTTTCCGTCTCGGTTGGCGGCCATGGCCATTACGTGGGCTGCCGTCACGGCGCCTTGCCCACCCAACCCGGACATGCGAATATTGAGTCTCTTCTTGATCATGAGCGACCTCCGATTCCTTAAGCTTTTCCCGCCAACTGTTTTGCGGCGGCTTTGCGTTCCTTGTCCTTAGCAGCCAGTTCAGCCAGGAACTGCTTCGCCGGCTCGCTGACATACTCTTTATAAGCAAATCGCTCAGTTGGCTTTTCAGAGTCACGCATTTCCTGGAGGCCTTCCATGCTGTTCTTGCCGATTTCAAGGATGCACGGCGTGTACAGCTGGATATACGTAGGTCCAATTTCACGTGCAATGAGGACGGAATTCCGAATCACCTTTTCCACAAGTGACGGCTTGCTCACTGTGCAGTTAACGACGTAGTGACAGCCGGACTCTCGGGCAATTTCAGGCAAACGGACTTTGTCGAACAGTTTTCCAACCGGGGCCATCTTGGCCACGAAGCCTTTTTGCATCAGGCCGCTCTCCTGTCCACCGGTATTGGCATATAGTTCGTTGTCGAAACAGATGGTGGTGAACTTTTCCTGGCGAAACCAGGCCTGCAATGTCATGTCGAGGCCGATATCCACCGTCGCGCCATCGCCCGCTAAAACAACCACGTCTTTCACACGATCCGGGAATCGCACACTCAGTGCCCGCTTGAGTCCCGATGCAATGGCATTCTGATTGCCAAAGAGTGAGTGGATGTTGTGCACAGCCACCATGGGGAACACAAGGCTGGTACAGCCTGTGGAGCCAACCATCACCGTATCCTCAGGGTTGGGGAGCGAGGCCAAGATATAGCGGAAGGCCATGGATTCAGGGCAGCCGGCGCACAATGAATGCTGCTCAATCAGTTCCTTCGATGTTCCAATATCTTTCCAGCCACGATCCTCTTTTCCATAGGTCGCGCTTTGAACGAGGTCCTGATAGTCCGACGGCATGATGTCATATAGGTCCGGCGAAATTTTGATTCGCTCTTTGCTCATGTATGCCTCCTTAAGGCTTGTCTATTCCGTAATGATGGCTTAATGGACGGTTTCACAGCTCAGCTACTATCAGCTACCTCTTCCAGCGAGTGACTCGGAGCGCAAGCCTAGAGCCGTTTTGATCTCTGAGACAATGATTTCAGGTGGCATCGTCATTCCGCCACACACATGCGGGCCGGCATGAACACGCTCGCTGTTGGGGATGGTGGCCTTGATTTCTTTCGCCAACCAGCCTGTCACGTTAAACTCCGGCACAAAAATGTGTTTCGCATTCTTGGTGGCTTCGCGAATTTCCTCTCCGGGCCAGGGACGGAGTGATTTCACCTTCACCAGGCCGCACCGCACGCCTTCGTCCTCAAGCAGGCGAATCGCCTCTCTTCCCTGTGAGACCGCAGTGCCTGACGCAACGATCACTACTTCGGCATCAGTGTTTTCCGTATCGATCAAGCCATTGATCCACTTGATCGTGTGTTTCCGTGATCGTTCAATTGCCGCCCAGATTTCCTGCTGCCAGGAAGCGTGGGTCGCATAGCTGATGTAGTTGCTTTTCATGATGAACGGATCGCGCATCATCCGGACCGGAGGACATTCCATGTCCATGCACGGCACGGGTGAGCGGTAGGGATCGTACGGTGGAAGACACATATCGGCAGGGGTGAGGTTTACGACGTCTTTCGTGTGGGTTACAAAGAAGCCGTCACAGCATAGCGCCAGCGGCAAATGCACTTCCGGCTCTTCCGATACCATGAAGCCTTTAAGGATCCAATCGAAAAAATCTTGTGCCGTTTCCGCGTGCCAAACCAGCATGCCCGTATTTAAGAGGTAGGAAATCTCAATGGTATCCGGCTGAATCGACAACGGGGAGTTGATGCCGCGACACGTGACGATCATTTGGATCGGCAGACGCGCACCTGCCCACATTGGAAAGTTTTCCATCGCACGCATGGTGCCGGGTCCCGCGGTCGTAGTGAACACCCGTGCGCCGCCAAAGGCCGCGCCGGCGCATTGGGACATAACGGCAAACTCGCTCTCTCCTCGGAAATAGTCCCCGATGTAGCCTTCGGCAAACAATTCACCGATCAAGGCAGCAGCTTCGCTTTGAGGGGTGATGGGGTAGGCAATCATGACGTCGCAACTTGCGCGACGCAGAGCTTCTTTAATGACCTCGCTACCGGTGTAAAAAGACGGGTTGCGCGGGGCCTCGTGCATCATTTTCCACGCATCTGTATATGTCTGGCCCTTCTTATTCTGTGTCCCGATGTGGGATTTAATTTCCGCCATGGACTCGGCCTCCTTTTAATCGTTAGAAGTGCTTGAAGCCACTTAGTTTGACGCGCTGGTCTTTGCTGTGGTCAGCCTTGGTTTGACCGTGCCCTTGAGTTTACGGATCCACTCGCCGAGCTTGAGGATTTTCTCCACAGAAGCGTCCCTAAAGGAAAGCATCGCATCTTCATGCCCCGCTTGAGCGCACATTGCGACGGTATAGCAGGACGTTCCGCCCCGAATGATCTTGAGCGACAGATTCGCCTGGTGGCAGTGCACCCCGATGAACATGCAGCAGTCGATCTTGTTATGCCAGATGGTCAGGTTCGGGTGGTTGGGATTAATTTCTACTTCGGGATTGATTTTCGGATACTTGGGGCGATAGTCCGGCATCGGGATCAGCATCGGCTTCTGTCCGGGCTGAACGCATTCCTTCAGAATTTCATATAGCTTTCTGACGGCAGCGGCCTTCTTGGCGGCCTTTTCATTCCAGGCCCACAAGACTAAAGGGCCCGGGAAAATGGTCGGTACCTGCGCCATCAGGAACTGGCGAGCCGCTTCTTCATAGGCTTTTTCTTCAGGAACGATGACGCCGTTGATATGGGCCTCGCCCGGGTTGGGGAGATAGATCCCCATGGAGGCTGCTGCTGGTGGCAGGAAGTGCTCTGGTCCTGGTAACACGCGATACTGAGTCATTCGAACCTGCTCTCTTTTTGGGGTTAACAACTTGGAGAAGGGACACCCTCGGTTAAAGCGTGGGGTCAAGTCACTCTATGCTTTCTCGATGTTTCTCTGCAACACGGCAGAAGGCCCACTTTGGGAAAATTTAGGGCCAGCGCGGCAGAAGGCTGTTAGGTCTTTGGAACTAGAGTTCTTCGGCCTTCACAAACGGCGCTAAGTGCGCATTATAGGTGGCGATCTTTTGGGTTGTCAATCTGAAGGAGCTCGGGCTAGAGCGGTGTTGCCTTAAATCCGACTTAGGGCCCGCACCCTTGACGAATGGGTAGTCGAAGCCGCCAAGCTATTGGTTATGTGCGAGGTTGTGTAGCGGGAAGTACCCGTAGGAAGGGATGAACTTCCACGCGTTCGAAAATTCCGTGCACGGTGTAGGGGTCTTCTTGGGCGATTTGCTTCGCCTCTTCGAGAGAATCTGCCTCTATGACGATCAGGCTCCCGGCCTGGTCAGTGAACGGGCCGGCTAAAAGTACTCTCCCTGCACGGTTCAGTGGCTCCAGTCCGGCCAGATGTGCGGTGCGGTGGATTTTGCGTTTGGCTTGGCCGTCGGGCCCATCAAAGCCAAGGATAACGAATGTCATGGCGGGCACAGTCCTTTGCTACCTAGAGCTATCGTCAAGCGGGTGGCGATCTTTGTATCCACAGGAGGTCTCATGCCACCATCGAATTTGATCTTCACCGAACTTCCAGCACAGATAGACTACACGACCTTCAAGCTTATATGGAAAGTCGCATAGTCCGAGGTCGACGTCTTTGATGACCACGCCGAGTTCGTGAATCGCCTGTAGGCTTCCGCTGATCTCGTGGAGGGCTCGAATGTAAAGCGCTCCAACGGAGCTTCCGCCCCCTGAGGCGGCCTGCGCGCTGGCCTTACCGACCTCGTCCTTGGTGCTCGCGATAACGGTCTTGGCTCGACGCACGGCGGCAAATCGCTGATTGAGTTGAGGGAGGAGTTCGTTGGCTTCGGCCAGCGTGAATATGCGATCCGGTGTGTCGTTGTCTGATTTGGCCATGAATATTTCCCCGCGCGATCTTTAACATATCACTCCACGGCCTGCAACCGAGGCGCGCAACACACTTGGGGTTTACTTAGTTTACTTATAAGAAGACCGGTATGTGACGATCGGGGCGCTATGGAGCTAGAAGGGAGCTGGTAAGAAGGTGTGTTGTGGTTCGATGGACGACGGATCAGGCGTTAATGTATTGACAATGTTCGGTGTCGGCGCTAGAATCACCTTAACTTCGCAACTTGTACAAATTGCTTTACCTTCTGTGCATCAGCTTCCGAGACCCATCTCAATCATAATTCCCAAGGGCAGTGCAGCATCAGTTGTGCCATAGCGGGTTGTTTTCATTTCCGCAAACTCTAAATCGACAACACCTTCATCGAACCATCCTGCCGTAGACAACCAGCAGGTCGACATCTAGACAATCACTTCCGTGAATTCGTTCATGACCACTAAATCGTTTTTCTCATTTTGGGGAGCTGTCGGGTTGAGAGCCCGATAGGGAAGAGGTATGACACAGGTTAAAGGGGAAGTTATGCATCTCGCGGAACTCAAGCAGAAGTCGATTGCCGACCTGAATGAGGTGGCGCGGGATCTGAAGATCGAGGGGGCGGCAAACCTGCGCAAGCAGGAGCTGATATTTGCCATTCTCCAAGCACAGACTGAGAAAAACGGTGTGGTGTTTGGCGAAGGAGTGTTGGAGACCTTGCCGGACGGGTTTGGGTTTCTGCGCGCACCGGACTCGAACTATCTCCCCGGGCCTGACGATATCTATATCTCCCCCTCACAGATTCGCCGATTCAACCTCCGGACGGGCGATATTGTGTCGGGGCAAATACGTCCGCCCAAGGAGAGCGAGCGCTATTTCGCTTTGCTCAAGGTGGAGAAGGTTAACTATGAGGATCCTGAAGTCGCGCGTGACAAGATCCTGTTCGATAACCTGACCCCTCTCTATCCTGAAGAGCGTCTCAATCTCGAATTTGACCGGGAAGAGTATTGCACGCGTGTGATGGATCTCACGACGCCGATCGGCAAGGGGCAGCGCGGCCTGATCGTCGCTGCGCCGCGAACCGGAAAAACCATGCTGCTGCAGGCGATCGCCCGTGCAATTTTGAAAAATCACAAGGAAGTCACGCTGATCGTCCTGTTAATTGATGAGCGACCTGAGGAAGTCACAGATTGGCAAAGGCAAGTGAAAGCCGAAGTCATCAGTTCGACATTCGACGAACCGGCACAGCGCCATGCTCAGGTTGCGGAAATGGTGTTGGAAAAGGCGAAGCGGCTGGTGGAGCACAAGAAGGATGTCGTGATCCTGCTTGATAGCATCACGCGGTTGGCCAGGGCATACAATACGATTGCCCCGCCCAGCGGAAAGGTTCTCTCGGGCGGGTTGGATTCCAACGCGTTGCAGCGTCCGAAACGATTCTTCGGCGCCGCCAGGAACATTGAAAACGGCGGAAGCTTGACGATCATGGCGACCGCGCTGATCGATACCGGCAGTCGCATGGATGATGTGATCTTCGAAGAATTCAAGGGAACTGGTAACATGGAAGTGCATTTGGATCGTCGCTTGGCCGACAAGCGGTTGTTCCCGGCGATCGATATCAGTCAGTCCGGGACCCGCAAGGAAGAGTTGTTGGTCGACCGCGATCGCTTGAACAAGATGTGGATCCTCCGGAAGGTGTTGAGCCCATTGGGGACGATGGAAGCCATGGAGTTCTTAATGGACAAGATCGGCGGCACCAAAACCAATCAGGAATTTTTGCAATCCATGAATCGTTAGGTGTCGCGCTTGCCAGTGCGGGTCACTCCAGTGTAAAGTCGTGGACCCTGGCGAGCAGGACCGGGCGAGTCAACGAATCAAGGGCAGTAGAGGAGCTCGTATGCAAAAGGGAATTCATCCAGTCTACCGGGAAGCGACTGTGCATTGTGCCTGCGGGAACACGTTCAAGACCCGATCCACCATAGGAAACATCAAGGTCGATATCTGTGCCGGGTGCCATCCCTTCTTTACGGGAACCCAGAAAATCGTCGATACCGAAGGACGGGTCGAACGGTTCAAGAAGAAGTACGCCAAGAAAGATAAGTAGGCCTCAGTCGGGACATCATGGAGACCCTGCTTCCTTTTGGGGCAGGGTTTCTTATTTTTTGGGGTAAAGCGGCTACGGTCGGAATGGGCGGGACATGGAAGATGGGCTGATCAAGAAGTGGGAAGGTATGGCTGCGCGCTTCCAAGAGTTGACCAATCAGCTCATGGATCCGTCTGTCCTTATTCAGCCGGGGATGATCCACAAGCTGAACAAGGAGCGGACGGAGTTGGAAGAGCCGGCGCTTCAATTTGTTGCCTACTGCGAGGCGAAGAAGCAGCTGGACGAGGTATCTGCCTTGCTCCAGGACGCCTCGACAGGGGCAGACATGAAGCAGCTATTTGCGGAGGAGAGCGACCATCTGAAGCAGCAGGTGCTGGATTTCGAACATCGCGCCAAAGATTTTCTCACTCCGAAGGATCCCCGTGATGAGAAGAACATGTTTCTGGAGATCCGGGCGGGAACGGGTGGGGACGAGGCGGCACTGTTTGCCGGAGACTTGTTCCGGATGTACCTCAAGTATGCTGAGCGCACCCGGCTTAAATTAGAAGTCGTGGATGCGTCTGAGACCGGCATCGGTGGGTATCGAGAAGTGATTGCGCTACTCGAAGGAAAGGGCGCGTACGGTCGACTCCGGTACGAAAGTGGAGTGCACCGCGTGCAGCGCGTGCCGACCACTGAAGCCAGCGGAAGAATTCATACCTCGACGGTGACGGTGGCGGTCATGCCGGAGGTGGATGAGGTCGAGGTGCATATCGACCCGAAGGATTTGCGTATCGACACGTTTTGTTCGTCTGGAGCGGGTGGACAGAGTGTCAATACGACCTACTCGGCTGTCCGTATTACCCACATACCGACCGGCGTGGTCGTCAGCTGCCAGGATGAGCGGTCGCAGCTCAAGAATCGAACGAAAGCCATGCGGAACTTGCGGGCGCGTATCGTCGAGGCCGAGCGTGAAAAGCAGGAAGCGGAAATTGCACAAAACCGGAAATCGCAGGTGGGAACGGGCGACCGAAGCGAAAAGATCCGCACCTACAATTTTCCTCAAAACCGTGTGACGGATCATCGCATCGGGCTGACGGTGCACAAACTCGATCAAGTCTTGGCCGGGGATCTGGAAGAAATTGTTCAGGCGCTACGCGCACACTATGAACATTTGGCTTCCTTAGAAACGAAATGAGCACGGACCAATTCGGCATCGCCGCTCGTCCCGCAGAAAGCATCCGTTCGGTGCTGGCTGAAGCTCAGCGGAGTCTGCAGGTCGTCGGTATCGAGGAGGCTGCATTGGAGGCAGTCTGGCTGTTGGAGCATGTGCTGCATGTTTCCCCGCTCATGCAAAGAGTGCAGGCCGAGCGTCCAGTGTCGGCCGTGGACTATGCGAATGTGCAAGAGTTGGTTGCACGGCGCGCCAACCGTGAGCCGCTGCAGTATCTGCTGGGCACGCAGGAGTTTTGCGGCCGCGAGTTTCGTGTCTCATCCGCTGTCCTTATCCCGCGGCCGGAGAGTGCCTTATTGGTTCAGGAGACGATCCGTCGATGCAGGCAGAATCCCGTCGCGATGGTGGTGGATGTGGGAACCGGGTCCGGTTGCCTGGCTGTGTCTGTGGCCTCGGCCCTACCTGACGGGCGAGTGCTGGCGATCGATATCTCTGCTGATGCATTGGCTGTGGCGCAGGCCAACATGGAGCAACATGGGCTCGGTGCGCGAATTGAATGTGTACAGGGAGATCTGCTGACGCCGTTAGCCCAACGTGGGTGGGCGAGTCAGGTGGACGTGATTGTGTCGAATCCTCCTTATATCGCCGATCTCGATCTGGTGACGCTCCAGCCGGAAGTGCGATGCTTCGAGCCGCGTTTAGCGTTAGCCGGTGGGCCGGATGGCATGGATGTGCATCGCCGGCTTCTGCAGCAAGCTCCCGTCTATTTGAAGTCTAAGGGTGTGCTGCTGATGGAAGTGGGCCTCGGTCAGGCGGCGTCGGTCTGTCGCGAAGCCGAGAAAAGCGGATGGTTCCGCACCTATGATGTGCTGCGGGACGAAGGTGGCATTGACCGCGTGGTCTGTTTCGAGAAGCAGGAGGAGAGGTCGAAGCCCTTGATCGTCAACTAGGCATGCTAGCGGCAACGAGCGGATCGTCTTCTTAATTCTCATGGACCAGATCATTATCCAAGGCGGCAGGCCGCTACGAGGAGAAGTCTGCACCAGCGGAGCGAAAAACGCGGCGTTGCCCATTCTCGCATCGACCATTCTTGGAGGCGGTGAATGCGTGCTTTCGAATATGCCGCGGGTTGTCGATGTGGTCACGATGGGGAAGTTGCTCGGCATGCTGGGCATTTCCGTCGCGCAAGAGGCCGATCATACGATCGTGGAGGCTCAGGCGATTGCTTCCACGGAAGCGCCGTACGATCTTGTGCGAACCATGCGGGCGTCCGTCTTGGTGCTGGGCCCCCTCGTGGCCCGGTTAGGTGAAGCGAAGGTGTCGCTCCCAGGCGGTTGTGCGATCGGGTCTCGACCTGTCGACTTCCACCTCGCCGGCTTGGAAAAAATGGGTGCGACCGTCGAAATCGAGCACGGCTACATCAAGGCGACGGCACGTCGATTGAAGGGGGCTCGCATTTACTTCGATACGCCCAGCGTGACCGGCACTGAGAACCTCATGATGGCAGCCGTTCTGGCCGAGGGCACTACGGTCCTCGAAAATGCGGCGAAAGAGCCTGAAATTTCCGATCTCGCGGCTTTCCTCATCAAGCGTGGTGCGCGCATCACTGGGGCGGGTACCGACATGATTACGATTGAAGGTGTGACGGAGCTGCACGGCGCGGATCATGCCGTGATTCCCGACCGAATCGAGGCGGGTACCTATCTTGTCGCCGGAGCCATTACCGGCGGTGAGGTGGTGATTGATGGCTGTCGCCCTGAGCACATGGAGCCGTTGTTGATGAAGCTGCGGGAGAGCGGTGTGGAGTTGAACGAGGAAAAGGAACGGATTCGCCTTAAGGTCACCGGGCGCCTGAAGGGAACGAATGTCCGGACCAGCCCGCACCCTGGGTTTCCCACTGATATGCAGGCGCAGTTTGTCGCGCTCATGTCGGTGGCTGAAGGCACCAGCGTCGTGACGGAAACGATTTTCGAAAGCCGGTTCATGCATGTGGAGGAGTTGCGCCGCATGGGTGCGGATATTCGAGTCGAAGGAAACCGGGTCGTCATCACAGGGAAAGAGCGGTTGACGGGCGCACCGGTCATGGCCTCGGACCTTCGCGCCAGCGCCGGATTGATCGTGGCCGGGCTCGCCGCCGAGGGCACGACGGAAGTCTCGCGAGTCTACCATCTCGATCGAGGCTACGAGCGTCTCGAGGAGAAGTTCAGAGCATTAGGCGCCAGCGTGGAGCGGAGAAAGGGGAAGTGACCGTGGGGGCGACGAAATCGCGCAGGAAGAAGTCGCAGGGCCTGACCATTGCGCTGTCCAAGGGCAAGTTGTTGGGGCCAGTGCTGCATCTACTGAAGCAAGCCGGTTACTATAGCCCCGGCCTGTCGACGGAGAGTCGTAAGTTGGTATTTGTCTGTTCGTCCAACGACGCCACGTTTCTGATCGTCAGGCCAACCGATGTGCCCACGTATGTTGAGCACGGAGCGGCGGATGTCGGGGTGGTCGGTAAAGATGTGTTGCTGGAGCAGGGGAGCGACGTCTATGAGCCGTTGGATTTGAAGGTCGGAGCGTGTAGAATCTCGGTCGCCGCGCTCCAGGGGCAGCCTTCGCCGGATCGGTGGTCGTCGAAGATTCGGGTGGCGACGAAATACCCCAACGTCACCGAGCGGTATTTCAATCAGCGTGGGGTGCCGGTCGAAATTGTAAAATTGTACGGGTCCATCGAACTCGCGCCGATTGTCGGATTGGCCGACCGGATTGTCGATTTGGTGGAAACAGGCAGCACCCTCAAGGCGCATGACTTGGCGGAGGTTGAGGTGATCACGCACTCGACCGCGAGGCTGATTGTGAACCGGGCAAGCCTCAAATTGAAACATGCGCCGCTCAAGCTGTTGATCGAGCGGTTGCGCGCCGCGGTAGGGGGAGAAGATAGGAATCGGGCCGCATCGCGCGCATAAGTGGAAGTCTCTGACTTCGTGGCGGGTGTCGAAGCGGCGGGACGGATGATATGACCATTCTGGCAAGCACCGATCGGGCCTATGACAAGGCGTTGCGAAAAATTGCAACCCGTTCGCGCACGCAAGGCGCAGGCGTGGAGAAGAGCGTGCGCACGATTTTGAAGGCCGTGGAGCGGGGCGGGGATCGTGCAGTCCTCCGATATACGAAAAAGTTCGATCGGCTGTCCTTGAAGCTCGATCACATGCGTGTCACTCCTGAAGAAATCAAAGAGGCCTACTACCACATTCGCAAGGACGAGGGGGATTCCCTCCGTTATGCCGCGGAACGTGTCCGGCAATTCCATGAGCGTCAGCGCACCAAAACCTGGATGTATCAGGAGCAGAACGCCACACTCGGTCAGATGGTTACGCCTCTGGACGCCGTCGGCGTGTATGTGCCGGGCGGCAAAGCTGTGTATCCCTCGTCGGTGCTGATGTGCGCGATTCCCGCAAAAGTGGCAGGCGTTCGACGTATCGTTATGTGTACCCCGACCCCGAAAGGGGAGATCAATCCCTATCTGCTGGTGGCCGCAGACATTGCCGGTGTCGATGAAATCTACCGCGTGGGCGGTGTGCAGGCAATCGGCGCGATGGCGTTCGGGACAAAGACCGTCGCCAAGGTCGACAAAATTGTGGGTCCCGGGAATATTTTCGTCGCCACGGCCAAGCGGCTCCTCTATGGCACCGTCGGTATCGACATGGTGGCCGGTCCCAGCGAGTTGCTCGTGGTGGCGGATGATGATGCCAAGCCGGCGCATGTCGCGGCGGATCTGCTCTGCGAGGCGGAGCATGACGAAGATGCGCAGGTCTATCTTGTGACGACCTCCGCATCATTGGCCAAAGAAGTGGTGCGTCTGATTCAGGTACAGTTGAAGGGCTTGCAGCGAGAGAAAATTGCGGCGAAGTCGATCGCCCGGCATTTTGTGGCATTCGTCGTTCCTACCATGGACGAAGCCATTGAAGTGGCAAATGCGATCGCGCCCGAGCATTTGACCCTCTCGGTGGACCGGCCGTTCGACTATTTGGAGCAGGTACGGCATGCCGGGGCCCTGTTCCTGGGCCGCTACACGCCGCCCGCGGTGGCGGATTACGTCGCCGGTCCGAACCACGTGTTGCCGACCGGGGCGACGGCCCGCTTCTTTTCTCCCTTGTCGGTCAGCGATTATGTGAAGGTCAGCAACATCGTGCATTACACCAAGGAAGAGTTGACGAAAGCCAAGGATCATATCGTCCGACTGGCGCATATCGAGGGCTTCGATGCGCACGCCAAATCAGCCCAAAGCAGGTTCGCATGAAAAAAAACGGCGCTCCAAGGCAGGCCTCGCTCCACCGTGCTACGAAGGAAACGGATATCAGCGTCGAATGGACTCTGGACGGCACCGGGCAGGGGAAGGTCGACACCACCATCCGGTTCTTCGACCACATGCTGGAGCTGCTCGCCAAACACGGTTTTTTCGACCTGACAGTCCAGGCCAAGGGCGATATTGAAATCGACGAACACCACACCGTGGAAGATGTCGGGATTGTCATGGGGAAGGCCCTGCACCAGGCCTTGGGGGAAAAGGCGGGGATCAAGCGATTCGGATTCGCTTCGGTCCCGTTGGATGAAACCCTCGCCCATGTGACGGTTGATCTCAGCGGACGCCCTTACCTGGTGTACAACGTCAATTTGCCGGATCGAAAGATCAAGACATTCGATCTTGGCCTCTTCGAGGATTTTTTTCAGGCCTTTGTGACCCACGGTGGGCTGAATCTGCATGTGAATCTCCAATACGGACGCAATCCGCACCACATCATGGAAGCCACCTTCAAGGCCTTGGCTCGAGCCCTTGATCAAGCCACCACGTTGGAAGAGCGCTTGTCGGGCGCGGTCCTCTCCACGAAGGGAAGCCTCTAGGTAGAAACGGTGGCGCGATAGGGACAGTGTCTACCGTCCTCTCCGTCGTCCTTCAAGTCCCCACTGGCCGTCTCTGAGCGCGATATATGATTGCCATTATCGATTACGGTATGGGTAATTTGCGGAGTGTCTCCAAGGCCTTCGAAGCGGTGGGGCATCAAGCGGTGGTCACGCGCGAGACTCGTGTCATTGCGGATGCCAGTCACGTGGTATTGCCCGGCGTGGGAGCCTTCGGGGATTGCATGGCGAATCTGGAACGGTATGAATTGATCGCGCCGATTCACGCCGCCGTTCAATCCGGAAAACCTTTTCTGGGCATCTGCCTGGGGCTGCAATTGCTGTTCACGGAGAGTGAAGAGTTCGGGGTGCACAAAGGTCTCGGCATCCTACCGGGGCGGGTGAAAAAATTTGTGCTGGAGCCCCCGCTGAAAGTGCCGCATATGGGGTGGAACGAAATTCAAATCGTGCACTCAGCCCCTCCGTTTGCAGGCATCGCGACCGGTAGCTATTGTTATTTTGTACATTCCTACTACGTTGAGCCGGTTGAGTCCTCGGTGATCGCCACCGTGACCGAGTACGGGCGGTCCTTTGCATCTGCCGTATGGAAAGACAATGTCGTCGCCTGCCAGTTTCATCCAGAAAAAAGCCAGGCGGTCGGACTTCAAGTGATCAAGAACTTCGGGGCCTGGACGTGAGGGGCTGGTCAGCGCGGGCGCTATGGATTCCGATGACGTTACTGCTTCTGGCGGGCTGCAGCGGGACGAAAGTGACGTCCAAAGCTTCGTCGCAGTTGGGAAAGTATCCGGTCCGCACAATCGCCCTCATTCCGTTTGAAACGATGGCGACTCCCCAAGCGATCGAGGCGTCCGGGCCCGCGTTTCCCGTCCCGTCCGGCGCAAGACGGTCCGACATGGCTGTCGGGGTTCCTCCAATGACCGATCAGGCCGTGCGTCAGACTCATCGCGTGCCGGCCTCCGCAGGTGAGAAAGTCACGGAGTTGATGTGGACAAAACTCAAGGCCCGATCGGGGGTGCGACTGCTTTCTCCCAACGAATCCGTAAGAGTTGCGCGGGAAATTTCCGGAGGGACTGCGACTGAAGCGATGCCGACCCACACGATCGCGCAACGACTCGGAGCCGATGCGGCACTCAGCGGCAAGGTGCTCGTCTATCAGGAACGTGTCGGCGGTCGGCTTGGCGCGGACCCGCCCGCCGCCGTGGGGTTCGAGGTGAAACTGGTCGCGCCGGACGGTACGGTCCTGTGGGAGGGCAACTACTATGAGAAGCAGCGGCCGATGACGGAAGACTTTCTAGGCTTCGTGCAGCGCTATGGCGTGTTTGTCACTGCCGAGGAGCTAGCCGCCTATGGAGCGGCCGAATTGGCGGACGCGTTTCCCTATAGTGGCGTAGCGGGTGAGGGAAAATGAACCTGTTGCGACAGGTGGTGGCATGCGTGTGATTCCGGCGATTGATCTCAAAGACGGCCGCTGTGTTCGATTGCGGCAGGGCGACATGGCGGCTGAAACGGTGTATTCCGAAGACGTGCCCTCGGTTGCCGGCCGCTGGCAGCAACAAGGCGCCGATCTTATTCATGTCGTCGATCTGAACGGCGCCGTCGATGGAGAGCCGAAGAATCTTCCTCAGATCGAAGCCGTGATGAAGACGGTCAGCGTGAAGGTGCAAGTGGGGGGCGGGATTCGGACCATTGAGACCGTGCGGCGATATCTCAATGCGGGCGTGGCGCGTGTGGTCCTCGGGACGGCCGCCCTCACGGATCGAACGTTTCTTGCGCAGGCTTGTCAGGAGTTCCCTCGGCGTATTTTGTTGGGACTCGACGCGCGCGACGGGAAGGTCGCGGTGAAGGGCTGGACTGCGGTGTCCGAAACCAAGGCCATCGATCTGCTTAAAGAACTGGCCGGTCTTGAACTGGGTGCCGTCATTTACACCGATATCGCCCGGGACGGAATGCTGAGTGGGCCGAACCTGGTTGCGTTGGGGGAAGTCGTCGGCTGTTCGTCGTTTCCCGTCATCGCGTCCGGTGGCATCACGCGTGTGGAAGACCTGCAGGCGGTGCACGCGCTCGGTCCTCGCGTGGAAGGGGCTATTGTCGGCAAGGCTCTGTATGACGGGAAATTGGACTATGCGGCCGCGGTGGCAGCCATCGCAAAACATTGAGGATTTGGCATGAGGCCGCGCGCAAATAGACTCGGCTCGCATGAGATTCCACATGTCACGCGTCGCGAACCTCTATGCTGACCAAACGCATCATTCCCTGCTTGGATGTGAAGGATGGTCGGGTCGTCAAAGGCGTGAGCTTTGTGAATTTGCGGGATGCCGGCGATCCGGTCGAGGTGGCTGCCATCTATGATCGCGAAGGCGCGGACGAAGTGTGTTTTTTGGATATCACCGCCTCACACGAAAACCGCAAGACCATCGTCGATGTAGTGGAGCAAACCGCCGCTCGCGTGTTTATGCCGCTGACGGTCGGAGGCGGAGTGCGCACGCTGGATGATATTCGGACCTTGCTGAATGCCGGGGCCGACAAAGTGAGTATCAATACGACGGCGGTGCAGCAACCGGAATTCGTTCGCGAGGCTGCCCAGCGATTCGGTACCCAGTGCATCGTGGTGGCGATCGACGCCAAACAGTCCGGCCAGGCGGGTCGCTGGGAAGTATTTACCCACGGTGGAAGAAAACCAACCGGCCTGGACGCAGTCGCGTGGGCGCAACGGATGGAAGGGTACGGGGCCGGAGAGATCCTCCTGACCAGCATGGACCAGGATGGCCGCCAGAACGGGTATGATCTGGCTCTGACTGCGGCGGTTTCGGAACGTCTCTCGATTCCGGTGATCGCCTCGGGCGGGGTGGGGACCTTGGAGCACCTCTACGACGGGTTGGTAAAAGGGAAGGCGGACGCCGTCCTGGCCGCCTCGATTTTCCACTATCGAACCCATACCATTCGACAGGCCAAGGCGTATTTGCGAGACCGCGGGGTACCGGTGCGACTGGAACCCGCCTAGATGGAGCAGGATGTGATGTCGAAAGAGAGTCGAACTATGACGTTTGACGGGCAGGGGTTGATCCCTGCTGTGATTCAAGATTGGCTGGATGGCACCGTGCTGATGGTCGGGTATATGAATCAAGACGCCATTGCCAAGACGCTTCAGACGAGGTCCGTTCACTTCTGGAGCCGGTCTCGCCGGAAGCTGTGGGAGAAGGGCGAGACATCCGGACATTTCCTCAAAGTGAAAGATCTGTTCGTCGATTGTGATCGTGACACGATCCTCGTGAAGGCGGAACCTGTCGGACCGACCTGCCATACCGGTGAACGTGCCTGCTTTTTCGCCCGGATGACGGAAGAGGGGCAGGCCGGTGAGGAGAAGACCCAGGATGCCGGTGGGGGGATCTTGGATCGGGTGTATCAGACCATTCTGACGCGTAAGGCCAGTCCGCAGCCCGACTCCTATGTGTCGAAATTATTGCAGGGCGGAGCCGATCGCATTCTCAAGAAGGTGGCTGAAGAGGCGGGGGAAGTGATTATTGCCGCAAAAAATCAAAAACGGGAAGAAATCATCTACGAGACAGCCGATCTGCTCTTTCACACCTTGCTGGTGCTGGGGTACTACGATGTGACGCTGAACGAGGTGTATCGTGAACTCGGGACCCGTTTCGGAAAGTCCGGGATCCGGCCCTCGCCTGAGGGGGGATCGCGTGGATAACTGTATTTTTTGTCGCATCGTCGAAGGCGGTATTCCTGCCAAAATTGTGTATCAGGATGATCAGGTTCTGGCATTCGACGATATTAATGCTCAGGCCCCGGTTCATATCTTAGTGATTCCGAAACGCCATGTGGCGGCTGTCCAGGACTGTCGAGAGGGAGACCAGGCTCTCCTAGGGCATCTCCTGTTGACCTGCTCAAAAATTGCAGGCATGAAAAACCTGGCTGAATCCGGCTATCGGATTGTGACAAATACGGGCGCGGAGAGCGGGCAGACCGTGTTTCATCTCCATCTTCATGTGCTCGGCGGGAGGCACATGGCCTGGCCTCCGGGATAATCCGCTCCTCTCCTCGATTGACACTTATGCAGACCGTTTGTTAGGGTGAACGGTCAACTTTCAATCGCGCTCAATGCACTCCAGCCGGCTGCAGCCTGGTTGGATCCCTGCGGGCACAAGCGAGGACCGCCGTGGGCCAAGGCCTGATTTCGGACGACGTCATTAACCAAATCAGAGACCGAGTGGACATCGCGGAGATCGTGGGCCAGCACGTGGCATTGACCCGAGCCGGCCAGAATCTCAAGGGGCTCTGTCCGTTCCATCAAGAAAAGTCTCCCTCCTTTACGGTCAGCTCGTCGAGACAGATTTTTCACTGCTTCGGCTGCGGCGCCGGCGGCAATGTGTATACGTTTCTGATGAAATTGACCGGGGCCGGCTTCCCGGAGATTGTTCGTGATCTGGGTCGCAAGGTAGGGGTGGATGTTCCGGAGTCGGCCGGTGGATATTCCAGCGAGGCGCGCACGCAGCTGAGTCGGCTGGAGCGGCTTAATGCTGCGGCCGGGGCCTATTATCAGCGCATGTTATTGGACAACGCTGTCGGTGTTTCTGCCCGTGCTTATCTCGACGGGCGCGGTATTCAGCACAACACGATTGCGCAGTTTCAAATCGGCTATGCCCTGCCGGAATGGGATGGATTGACCAAGGCCATGCTGAAAGAGGGCTTCACCCCTGCGGATCTGGTTGCCGCGGGCCTGTCCATTCCGCGAGATCAGAGCGGACAACAGAAAACCGCCGTGTCGGGCCACTACGATCGGTTCCGTTCCCGGGTCATGTTTCCGATCATGGATCTGCGCAAGCGGGTCGTGGCGTTCGGCGGACGTATTCTCGGAGAGGGGATGCCCAAATATTTGAACTCCCCCGAGACGCCGCTCTTTAAGAAGGGGCAGACCTTGTTCGCCCTGGAAGCAGCTCGTGAGGCGGCGGGGCAGCAACACACATTGATCATTGTGGAAGGGTATTTCGATGCCGTGGCGTTGCACCAAGCCGGCATTCGCCATGTGGCTGCCACATTGGGCACAGCCCTGACCGCCGAGCACATCACCGTGATCAGGCGCTTTGCCTCCAATGTTGTGCTGTTGTTCGATCCCGATCAGGCCGGGGTACGGGCTGCACTGCGAACGTTGGACTTATTCGTCAACAGTGGGTTGAGTGTGAAGGTTGTCTCGCTGCCGGAGGGAGACGATCCCGATACATACGTGAGGAAATACGGCGCCGAAGGGTTTACGGCTTTACACGGAGCGGCCCCGAGTCTGCTGGATTTTGCCGTAGAGCATAGTTTGCGGACGGCTGAGTCCGGGACCGTGGAAGACCGGATCCGCGCCGTGGATGCGGTGTTACGGATTCTGCAGAAAAGCGCCCATCCTATCGAGCGAGAGGAACGGATCCGTTTAGTCGCGGAACGGTTGGGACTCAGCCAACAACGATTGATCGATCGCTATCCGACGCTGGCATCCGAGGAGACACGCCGGCCTTCTTCCCGGCCGACGGCCCCGCTTGCTGTGGCGGCGTCGAAACCGAGGGGCAATCCGGAGGAGCGTGATCTGGCACATTTCTTAGTGCAGGGAAGTCTGTCGGCCGAGGATCTTCGGAAGTTGTCGCCGGACGCCTTTTCCACGCCGGCCTATCGCCGACTAATTGAATGCGCGATGCAGCATCTCGAGCAGGATGGACGGGTGTCCGTTCGGGGCCTGTTGGATGCTCTGATCAATGACGAGGACTGTGGCTCGTTGGTGTCTGAGTTGTCGATGCTGGAGCAGCATTATGATGATGTCCCGGCACATATTGCCGGATGTTTGGAAACGCTGGAGCGGAGAGGCCGTGAGCGGACCATGGGGGCCCTGATTCAGGAGTTGAAGGCCGCCGAACGGGAGCGGCGTGAAGCGGATGTGCACCGCCTGAACGGATTGATTAACGAGATGCGGATTCGGAAGGCCGGCGTGATGCCGGCTGCGCTGACGTCTGCGGTGAAGGAGTAGGTATGCCGAAACAAGAATTACTCGGCGAGGTGAAGAAGCTCATCAATCTCGGCAAAGAGAAGGGCTTTCTCACCTACGACGATCTCAACAGCACGTTGCCGGCCGATGTCGTGTCATCGGACCAGTTCAGCACGATTATGGCGATGTTCGGGGAAATGGACATTGAAATTGTGGAGTCTGCTGAGACCGAACGCGCCCCCAAGGCCGCTGAAGGCGAAGAGGCCATTGAGGAAAGCGAAGAAGCCGAGGCGTCCGAAGAGAATGAAAAAGAGATCGATCTGACACCTGGGGCCCTCAGCCGAACCGACGATCCTGTCAGGCTCTACCTGAAGGAGATGGGAAGCGTCGCGTTGCTGAGCCGCGAGGGTGAAATCGAGATTGCCAAACGGATCGAAGAGGGCAAGAAAGATATCGCCACGGTCGTCTACGGCCTCCCGATGACTCTGGAGTTCGTGCTCAATCTGCGGGATCAGCTGAAGAACGGCAAGATCGATGTGCGAGAGATCGTGCCGGTGGTCGAGACGGAAGAAGATTTTGAAGAAGAAGCCGTCGAGAAGGATTACGAAGAGCTGCGGGTCAAAACGCTGGATTCCCTCAATGCGGTCCGTAAGGTCTCGGCCTCGCTGAAAGACTTATACGACAAGGCCCGCCATGTGGGCGCCGATCCCGAGAAGCAGAAGAAACTGCGCAAGCAGATCGATACGGTGCGCGGGCAGGTGGTCGACAAGATGGAGTCGGTGAATTTGCACGGCGTGTTGAAAGACCGGATGACGCAGCGGGTTCGCGACCTCAATCTGTTGTTCCGTCAAGCAGAGCGGGAAGTCACGAGCTGCCAACGTCGTCTGGGTGTCGGCGGTGAAGCCGGTGCGGAGCTCTTGCGGCGGTTGTGCCGGACACACAAGGATCTTCTGGCGGTCAAACGGAGGACCAGCCTCTCTGAAGAGGTGCTGCAGGATATCAAGAAGCACTATCAGGCAGCCAAGGGCCGGATTCGCCAGCTTGAGACGGAAGAGGCGTTGATTTCTGCCGAAGAAATTAAGGACGCGGTCAAGCATCTCGATGTGGCCGAAGAAAAAGTGAAGCGAGGAAAGGCGGAGCTTGTCGAAGCCAACCTGCGGTTGGTCGTGAGTATCGCCAAGAAGTACACGAACCGGGGTCTGCAGTTCCTGGATCTGATCCAAGAGGGGAACATCGGCCTCATGAAGGCGGTCGACAAGTTCGAGTACAAGCGCGGGTACAAATTCAGCACCTACGCCACCTGGTGGATCCGGCAGGCGATCACTCGTGCCATTGCCGACCAAGCCCGGACGATCCGCATTCCGGTCCATATGATCGAAACGATCAACAAGCTGATTCGGACCTCGCGCCATCTGGTGCAGAAGCTCGGGCGCGAACCGACCCCGGAAGAGATCGCCGAGCGCATGGACCTGCCGCTCGACAAGGTCCGAAAAATTCTGAAAATCGCGCGCGAACCTATTTCTCTCGAAACCCCGATCGGCGAGGAAGAAGACAGTCATCTGGGAGACTTTATCGAGGACAAGAAGGCGGTCTCACCGCTGGAAGCGGCGATCCGGTATGATTTGCAACGCCAGATCAACGGCGCGCTGGAAACCCTCACGCCTCGCGAGGAAAAGGTCTTGCGCAAACGGTTCGGGATCGGCGAGGCCACAGATCATACTCTTGAGGAAGTGGGGCAGGACTTCGAAGTGACACGTGAGCGCATCCGGCAGATCGAAGCGAAAGCGTTGCGCAAGCTTCGACACCCGAGTCGCAGCAAGAAGTTGCGCAGCTTTGTGGAGAGTCTCTAGTCGCGCTGCCCGGCTGGTTTGACTCTGCCTGATCGGCAGCCTAGAATCGAACCCGCTCGAATCAGGCGCCGGCAGCGGCGTGTGTATGCCTGATGACCGGCCGGCGTGAGGGATGCCCTCATGCAATCTGTGTCCAGGCGACTGGCTCGTAGGGCTGGGCCCATAGCTCAGGTGGTTAGAGCGGCTGACTCATAATCAGCTGGTCCTAGGTTCAAGTCCTAGTGGGCCCACCAGCCTGAGTGCCTCACGATGCATTCGATGCGAGAGGTGTCCGGTCGACATCGGTATCGCATAACCCACAAGGAGCCCGTTGAATCTACAGCTTTCCCCCCTCATTGAATTGCAGAAACTCGATCTTCGGATCGTCGATCTGAAGGAACAACGGCGAAAAATTCCGGTGCGGCTGGAAGAAAATGAGGCGCCGCTTCGCGAGGCGAAGCGGTTGTTTCAGGAGGCGTCTGCGTCCGTCGATTCGCTCGTGAAGGAGCGCCGGGGGCACGAGAAGGATCTCGAGGCGCACGAAGACCGTATCGGTAAGATGAAGGACCGCGCCGCCCAGTTAAAAACGAATCAGGAATATCAGGCGCATCTCTTCGAAGTGGAACTTGCCAATAAGAAGAGGGGCGAGATTGAAGAAAAAATTCTGCTGGCGATGGAGCAGATCGAGCAGACGCAGCGAACCATCGTCGATGTGCAGGCAAAGCTGAAGGACTCCGAAGCCCTCTTCATCAAAGAAAAGGCAAAGCTTGACGAGAAGGATCAGGTGCTTGCAAGCGAGCTGGCAGAATTAGAGGGCAAGCAGAAGCAGCTCTCGGGACAAGTCGACAAATCACTCTTGGCTCGATACAACAAGCTCAAAACCACGAGGAAAGAGCAGGCGTTGGCTTTGATCAAGGACGGCATTTGCGTGGGATGCCGTCTCCAATTGCCGCCGCAGCTGGTTTCGCAGGTGAAGCGCGGGGAAGATGTGCACACCTGCCCCTATTGCTATCGGATGCTGTATTGGGAAGGGGATCCGGCTGCTGAGGCGAAGGGGGTCGTAGATCACGATCAGGCCAAGAACCTGGAAGTCGGTGAGTCCTTCTAGGCTTCTCCCAGGACCTGCTTCGTTGTCTTAAAGTGCAGCTTGGCGACGGCTCCTAACCGGTCACGTCCGTATTTCTTGACCACCATTCGTCCGGCCAGTTCCACGGCAGCCGACGCGCCCTTGGGTAGGGTTGTGCTCAGTTCTTGAGAGAGTCGATCCAGGCGTTGAAGAAACTCCGCCCGGGCCAGGATTGAGGCCGCTGCCACAGCCAAGTCGGACTCCGCTTTCGTACGTTGCACCAGCCTGATTTGTTTCCCCTTTTCTTGCAGTGCATTCAAGATCAATCGCTCGTCCCCGAACCGGTCCGCGATGGCCAGGTCACAGTCGACTAGCTGGAGCAGATTTTCCAACGCACGGGCATGTCCCCAGGCCAGGAGGCGATTCAAATTGTTGATTTTGGCATACAGCTCGTTGTATCGCTGTGGCCCGATGGCCACGAGACTGTGCGGGCAGAGGAGTCGGATGTCGGGCGCCATTTCGAGGATCCGCCCATCGGAGATTTTCTTGCTGTCCCGGACCTGCATCAGGGCTAGGTCCTGCTCCAAGGCCTGTGTGACGAACACCGCGGCGATGACCAGCGGACCGAAATAGTCTCCCTTGCCGGATTCGTCGATGCCGATGCGATTGAGTGATGAGAGGCTGGTAGCCGGCACTCGGTGAAACTCCCAGGTAGCAACTGGACGGGCGGCGCGGTAATCTAGCAGAGCTCACCAAGCTGGTCAATTTGCGGAGGCGTGTGATGGCATGTACACGGAATCAGAGTATGCAATGGCTTCTGCTCAGCATCGTCACCATGCTGGTAACGACGGGTTGTCAAGCCAATCCGTACACGGGGCGCTGGCAGCTGATGATGATGCCGATGTCGCAAGAAGTGCAGATGGGCGCGCAGGCCTATGCCGACGTCAAGAGCGATCCCAACATGAAGCCGTCAACCGATCCACGGGAGATCGAACCGGTCAAACGAGTAGCCGCGCGTGTGATCGAGGCCGCTAAGCGGTCCAAGTACAGCGAGATGGCGAATCAATTCGAATGGGAAGTGACGGTCATCAAGGATGATAAGACAATGAACGCGTTTGCGTTGCCGGGCGGAAAGATTGCCGTCTACACCGGCATTTTTCCGGTAGCCAAGACCGAGGCCGGATTGGCAGCCGTGATGGGCCATGAGGTCGTGCACGCGCTGGCCCGGCATGGTGGGGAACGAATGAGTCAAAATACCTTGGCCCAGACCACGCTTCAGGCGATCGGAATCGCGCTCGGTGTCAGCGGCGCCAATCCGGTGGTCTCGCAGGGAGCGATGGCGGCCTTGGGTGTCGGGGCTCAAGTCGGGGTGTTACTTCCATTCAGCCGAAAACATGAGTCCGAGGCCGACTATGTCGGCGTGTTGCTCGCGGCAGATGCCGGATATGACCCACGAGAATCGATTCAACTTTGGACGCGAATGGGCGAACTCTCCGGCGGCAAATCGTCGTCTGAATTCATGTCGACCCACCCCAGCCACGAGACTCGAATCGAGCAGCTGGAGGAATGGATGACGGAGGCCATGCCGATCTATCAGTCGAAGCCACCGGCACCCAACCACGAACTTCCAGCGCTGCGTTAGTGCCGGAGGGCTGGCTGCTTGAATCCCCATCGGGCGGCTCGTATACTTTCCTTGCGCGCTGGGGAGGCACGGGTGCTCGCCCGTTGAGCTTGCTCGACGGGAGGAAAGTCCGGACTCCAAGGGCAAGGACGCTGGATAACGTCCAGGCGGAGCGATCCGACACCAGCACCACAGAGAACAAACCGCCGATGGCCGGTGCGGGAGACTTCGGTCGAGTGCGCCGGCTCAGGTAAGGGTGAAACGGTGGGGTAAGAGCCCACCGCGGTGATGGCGACATCAACGGCACGGTAAGCGTCGTCCGGAGCAAGACCAAATAGGGGGACGCCTGTGGGCTCGCGAGAGCTCGGCAGAAAGGCCGGCCCGGCCGAAGTTCCCGGGTAGGTTGCTTGAGGCTCGAGGTAACTCGAGTCCCAGAGAAATGATCACCCCCGTGTGAGCGCAAGCTTCACGCGGGACAGAATCCGGCTTATAGGGTTTCTCCAACGCGCTTTTTTAATCGCTTCGCGCAGCTCGCCACCGGTCACCTTGCCGGAGAACGTTTCCCGATCATTGATCAACAGCACCGGCACGCGGTCGCTGTATTGCTGGCGGAGGCGCTCATTACTGTCGATATCGACCGTGATGAGCTCAAAGGGGAGGTCTTGTTGCACCTGTCTGGCCAGCCGAGTGACCACCCGACAGAGATGGCATTCATGGCGGGACATGATCGTGACGCGTAGAGAATTCATAGGCAACGGGATCAATGGATCGCGAAACTCCTATACCACGCGGCAGGAGCCGACACCAGTCTCCCGGGCGAAGAAATCGCGGATTAGCTCTCTTGACCTCGCTTGAGAGCTGGTGATACGATCCGCCATCTTACCCGTTGATTTTCCAGAAAGAATGTATCAATCTGTGTTGCGTGTGTGACGCAGAGAGTCGAGTGTTTCGCAGTTGAGGCATCGCGTCCTTCGTCACGACGTGCGAAGGGGAGGGTGATATGAAGTTGACAGGGTCGGAAATCCTGATCGAATGCTTAAAAGCCGAAGGCGTAAAAACAATTTTCGCCTTGCCGGGCGGTGTGGTGTTGAAGATTTTCGACATGCTGCACCAGCAAAAAGATATCGAAGTCGTCTTGACCCGGCACGAACAGGGCGCGGGGCATATGGCCGAAGGCTATGCCAAGGCTACCGGCAAGGCCGGTGTGTGTTTGGTGACGTCCGGGCCTGGTATGACCAACGTGATTACGGCTCTGGCCGATGCCTATATGGATTCCGTGCCGTTGGTGTGTATCAGCGGGCAGGTCTCAACGAGTTTGATCGGCAACGACGCGTTTCAGGAGGCGGACAACATCGGCCTCAGCAGGCCCTGCACAAAATATAATTTCCTCGTGAAAGATGTGAACGACCTGGCGACCACCATTAAGGAAGCGTTCTATATCGCCACGACCGGCCGTCCGGGACCGGTCTTGGTGGATATTCCTAAAGACGTGTCCATGGCCAAGACAGAGTTCACCTATCCCAGCTCCGTGGCAATTCGCGGCTATAATCCGACCTATGAGGGCAACAAGTGGCAGATTAAGCAGGCCGCTGAAGCCATCATGAAGGCGAAGAAGCCGATTCTCTATGTCGGTGGGGGCGTCGTGTTCTCCCAGGCTGCGAAAGAATTGCTGGAATTGGCAGAGATGACGCAGATTCCTGTAGACATGACGCTGATGGGGCTCGGGGCCTTCCCCGGCGAACATCCGTTGTCGATGGGTATGATGGGCATGCACGGGACCTATTGCGCCAACATGGCCGTCCATTATTCCGATCTGGTCATCGCGGTGGGGGCACGCTTCGACGATCGCGTGACGGGGAAGGTGTCGGAGTTTTGTCCTTTCGCGAAGGTCATTCACATCGATATCGATCCGACCTCTATCCGGAAGAATATCCACGTCGATATTCCGATCGTGGGCGATTGCAAGGCTGTCTTGCGGGAGTTGAATCAAATTCTCCGGGCCACGGTGAACGGGAACCAAAAGGATCTGCGCAAGCCCTGGTGGGACCAGATTCGCGAATGGCAGCAGGCGCACCCGCTGTCCTATCAGCAGGAGCCGGATGGGGCGATTAAGCCGCAGCATGTCGTCAAGCGGTTGTATGAACTGACGAAGGATCGTGATCCGATCGTGGCGACCGATGTGGGCCAGCACCAGATGTGGACGGCGCAGTATTTCAAACTTGCCCGCCCGAATCGCTGGTTGACCTCAGGCGGTTTGGGTACCATGGGGTTCGGGTTTCCGGCTGCCATGGGGGCGCAGGCCGCATTCAGAGATCGGCTAGTGCTCTGTGTGGCCGGCGACGGCAGCGTTCAGATGAATATGCAGGAAATGGCTACCGCGGTGGTGTCAAAACTGCCGGTCAAGATCATTATTCTGAATAATCGTTTCCACGGCATGGTTCGGCAGTGGCAGGATTTGTTTTACGAAGGACGGTATGCGTCGAGTTACCTCGACACCACGCCGGATTTCGTGAAGCTGGCCGAAGCGTACGGGGCAGTCGGTTTGCGCGCAAGCAAGGTCGGGGATTTGGATGCCGTGCTGAAGGAAGCCATCGCGACCGATAAGCCCGTCATCGTCGACGTGCTGACCTATCCCTACGAGAATTGTTACCCGATGATTCCCGCGGGCGGGTGTAATCACGAGATGATTCTCGAAGATCCGCCTGAACTGAAGCGACGAATGGCCGGCGCTCCAAGCGCCGGGTCCGACGAAGATAAGGACACGATCTTAACAGCCTAAATCACGCTGTCAGCCGACAGCTATCAGGATAAAGTTTTCCGATGGAACATATCATTTCGGTCACGGTAGAAAATAAGTTCGGCGTGTTATCCCGCGTGGCCGGGTTGTTCAGCGGCCGCGGCTTTAATATCGAAAGTTTGTCGGTCGCCCCCACGCTGGATCCCTCGATGTCGCAGATGACCATCGTCACGTCGGGGGACGAGCGGATCGTGGAACAAATCGTCAAGCAGCTGAATAAGCTGATCGATGTGATCAAGGTCGTGGATCTCAATGAGAGTGAATTCGTTTCGCGGGAGACGGCGCTCATCAAGGTTCATACCAAGGCGGAAGACCGGGCCGAGGCGCTCCGGATCGCGGATATTTTCCGGGCCAACGTGATCGACTCGACGCCTTCGACCTACACCATCGAGGTGACGGGTGATCCAAAGAAGCTTGAGGCCATCATTAATCTGCTCCAGCCGCTCGGTATCAAGGAACTGATTCGGACGGGACGAGTGGCGATTGCACGTGAAGCGATCCGGCCGGCCCTCAGCCAACCTAAAAAGATCGCCCGGGAATAATTCGCTCATCCCCTGTATACAGCTAGCTGCCGTTTCTACCCATGTGCCCTATGAACCTTCAGGAGTGATGTATGAAGATCTATTACGACAAAGATGCCGATTTACAGCTCATTCGCGGAAAGAAAGTGGCCGTGATCGGCTATGGCAGCCAGGGTCATGCCCATTCGCTCAATCTCAAGGAAAGCGGCGCCAATGTCGTCGTGGGGTTGCGTGAAGGCAGTTCCTGGAAAAAGGCCGAAGCGAGCGGACTGAAGGTCATGCCGGTGGCCGATGCCGTCAAGGCCTCCGACGTCATCATGATTCTGGCTCCGGATGAGGCACAGGCCGCCATCTATCGCCAGGAGATCGCCCCGAATCTGAAGCCCGGGTCCTATCTGGCCTTCGGTCACGGATTCAATATCCATTTCGGCCAGATTGTGCCGCCCGCGGACATCAACGTTTTCATGGTGGCGCCCAAGGGGCCAGGTCACCTCGTGCGGTCGGAATATACAAAGGGCAGCGGCGTCCCCTGTTTGCTGGCATTGCATCAGGATCCCAGCGGCAACACGCGCCAGGTGGGTTTGGCCTACGCCAGCGCCATCGGCGGCGGACGGGCCGGCATCATTGAAACGAACTTCCGTGAAGAAACCGAAACGGATTTGTTCGGCGAGCAGGCGGTCTTGTGCGGAGGGTTGACCTCCTTGATCCAGGCCGGGTTCGAGACGCTCGTCGAGGACGGATATTCGCCGGAGATGGCCTATTTCGAATGTCTGCATGAAGTGAAATTGATCGTAGATCTGATCTATCAAGGCGGCGTTGCTAACATGCGCTATTCAATCAGCACGACGGCGAAGTACGGCGACATCACCCGCGGGCCGCGTGTGGTGACGGATCAGACCAAGCAGGAAATGAAGAAGATTCTCGGCGAGATCCAGAGCGGTCAGTTCGCGAAAGAATGGGTGCTGGAGAACCAGGCGAACCGGCCGGTCTACAATGCCCTGCTGAAAAAGGGCGAGGGCCATCCGATTGAAGAAGTCGGCGCCCGACTTCGCTCGATGATGCCCTGGCTGAAAAAAGATCAGCTCGTCGATAAGAACAAAAACTAACCCTGCGACCGGGCTCTTCGTGATAGCATAATAAGAGGGCCTGGAGGTCTATGGCTGATCGAGCCGTCGGGATACCGATCGTAAAAGAAGGCTTGCCGTTTGTCGGTAGTCTTGTAGGCGCGACGCTTCTGTTCGGGGCGGCTGGTTGGATGATTCCTGCCGTAGTAGCGGGAGGATTCACGCTGTTTACGGCCTGGTTCTTCCGAAACCCCAGTCGGACGATTCCACAGCAGCCGAATGTGGTGGTGTCGTCAGGGGATGGCAAAGTCATTGCGATTGAGGAAGAGTTCGAGCCACGCTACCTGAAGGAAAAGAGCATTCGGGTGACGGTGTTCTTGAACGTCTTCGATGTGCACGTGAACCGGATGCCCTGCACCGGATTGGTTGAGGATGTGAGTTACCAGCCCGGCCAGTTTCTGGTGGCGAGTAAGCCAGAGGCGACGCTCCGAAACGAGCAAAACGCGGTGATGTTGAAGACGGAGTCAGGGACGAAAGTGCTGTGTGTGCAGGTTGCCGGGCTGATTGCCCGCCGGATTGTTTGCTGGGTCGGGCAGGGTGATCGTGTGCGGCGGGGGGAGCGGTTCGGACTGATTCGGTTTGGGTCGCGTATGGATACGTTTCTTCCGCTGGGGTCCAAGATTTGTGTCTCTTTGGGCGACCGCGTCAAGGGAGGCGAAACCATCGTGGGGGAACTCCGATGAAATCACCGGCCATGCGAGCTCCGTTTGCGAAGGGCAATCGAAAGCGACAGGCCATGTATCTGATCCCGAACCTCTGCACGACGGGAAATCTGTTCTGCGGCGTGTTCGCGATCCTGTCGGTGTTTAACGGGCAGCATCTGGTGGCAGCCATCGCCATTCTGGTCGGCATGATTTTCGACATGTTGGACGGGAAGTTGGCCCGACTGACGAACAGTACCGGCCAGTTCGGCATCGAGTATGATTCTCTTTCCGACGTGGTGTCGTTCGGGGTCGCACCTGGCGTGCTGATTTATTCCTATGCGCTGAGCGGCCAGGGCATGTTCGGGGTCGCAGTGATGTTTGCCTATGTGGCCATGGGGGCGGTTCGCCTGGCCCGGTTCAATGCGACGGTGAGCACCTCCGACAGCAAATACTTCACGGGCTTGGCTATTCCTGCCGCAGCCGGTGTCATTGCGTCGTTGGTGATCTTCGATCTGCACATCACCCAGATGGGCTCGGAAGTGAAGCCGCTGTTGATCCTCGTGATCACGTTCGCGCTGGCGTTCTTGATGGTCAGTACGATCAAGTACCGGAGCTTTAAGGACATGAAGTTCCGTCGTGGGGATCATTTCACCTATCTGGTGTGGGGAATTCTTGCCTTGATGTTGATTGTCGCCTGGCCCCAGGCGATGTTGTTCGTGACGTTCACCGGGTACGCCGCGTCCGGTCCCTTGGCGCGTCTCTGGACGATGGTTTCTAAGGGGGCAGGGAAGCCGGTGACGAAGACGGACGCACCGGTGCTCGATTCGAGAGAGTAACAACAGCGACGACGAGGAGTAGTAGGCAGCGTTGGCTGAACAGAGAGAGCTGGTGGACGGTGCGAACCAGCCGGTGACCTGCCGAACTCACCTCTGAGCTGGACTTGTGAAGCCCCCCCGGGGTTGTAGTGGGTCCCGAATGATCCTCGTCACGGATTGAATGAAGGGCGGTTGGATGAAGGACATGCTTCATCCGTCGCTGAATCAGGGTGGTACCACGAAGCTCGCAAGGCCTTCGTCCCTGTCCCGGG
>CABVRO010000038.1 GCA_902500715.1 uncultured Nitrospira sp.
CCCCATTTCGGCTGAGCATTACGCCATTTCGCCCCGCGGCCTTTCCCGACCGGAATGATGACGCCGGCCTCCCGGAGTTGGCCGAGCACATGGCGAATCATGTCCCGGCTGACTTTAGGGCAGGCCTTTTCAACCTCAGTAATACTGAAGTCGGCGATAAAACCGTCTACCGCATTGCGGATCATATCGGTCTTGCTGCCGTGCCCCTTGCTGATCGTGCCGAACCGGCTTTCGAATTCGTCGTAGGCCGCCAGAAGGGTCCCGAGAAAGTATTCCGTCCAGGGCAGAACGTCATGTTGCTCCTCGTGCCATCCCTGTGATGACTGATACAGGGTGTCGTAGTAGGACTGCTTCGACTGCTCGATGATCCGCTCAAGACTCACATACCGTCCAACCTCATAGCCCTGTTGGTAGAGCAGCAGCAACGCAAGCAGGCGAGCCATCCGTCCATTGCCATCCAGAAAGGGATGGATGCAGAGAAAGTCCAACACGTAGAAGGGAATGAGGAGCAGCGGGTCCAATTCTCGCGCCCGCTCCACATTGGCGAATTGCCCGTGCAACGTCCGCATGAACTCCTCGGTCAGATGCGGGGCGACCGGTGTAAACCGGACACGCGTGTTCCCTCCCGGCAACGTCTCGGTAATTTCGTTCTGCGTGGCCTTCCAGACGCCACCATGACCACCGGCATATTTCATCAAGTCGCGGTGGAGCTGGAGGACCACACGCTCGGTAAAGGGAATATCCGCATGACTCTGGTGGATCGTATTGAGCACATCCCGATAGCCGGCGATCTCTGATTCGGAACGGTTGGCAGGTTTCACTTTCTCTTCGACAATGGCCCGCAGCCGCTTGTCGTCCGCGACAATGCCTTCAATACGGTTGGAGGACTCGGTACTCTGGATTAAGGCCACCTGGCGGAGATTCTCCAGCATCTCCGGTGCCTGCTTCTTATAGAGTTCCTGTTTGCCCTTGTGTTCGCCCAGCTTGCGAATCATCGTAATGATCCGCTGCGGAACGACCAGCTTGGCCAGATAGGCCTGTGTCAATGAGGTCATGCTGCTCGGGCATCCTGTTGGACAAATGACAGATTCAGATCGTGGACGCGAATCTGCGCGGTCATGAGTCGGTAAAGGAGAGGGCGGAACAAGCCAGTACACGGTCGTGGTTTCTTCTGCGGCGACTGGCGGGTGAACGATTCCTGCTTGCCTCTGGCCTCGGCGAGATCGGTCAAATACCACGTCGTCTGCGTGGGCAACGCGGGCGGTTCGGCAGCGAGTTGGCGGAGCGTCATCATGATTTGTGTTTGTACTCCGTAAAGCCGGCAGCGAGCGCGGCGAAGGTGGCCGGTGTATGTTTCTCGAACCCGGTTTGATCCACGAAGGCAAAGTCGTATCGACGGCCATCCTCCTCAGCGGCGGTCGCGTCGGCACACCACTGTTTGAGCCGAGCCATTTTCTGCGGCAGGTCTAATTCCTTGCGGCCCTTGGTTTCCACGATCCAGACCGTGCCGTCGGTGGTACGAACGATGAAGTCCGGTGTGTAGTTGGAGAGGTCCCCGTCGGCTCTCACATAATCCAGTTTGAAGCCGACCGCGAGGTAGTTCTTGGCGAACGCCGCTACGTCGTTCGCGGATTCCAGAAAGGCAGCGAACGACAGCTCAAAACCGCCGGACTGCGACTCCCCGACAGTCTTGGTGAAAAGAGACTTCTTGGCCGTGAGAAACGGGCGGTGCTCGGTGCGGAAGGGGCGCGTCTCTTTCAATCGAATCCGGGCTTCGATCCGCGTCGTGCCGCTGTCCTGGATCGTCAGCCCGTTGATGGCGGTCTTGAAGGCATCGTACAAGACCTTGCCCACTTCCGGCTCGGAGAGATTGCGAAGTACGACCGGGTCTTCGAGGTTCACCGGTGACGAGGTGAACAGCTGTTCGCGCATGAAGATTTTCACTTTCCCATAGAGCACGTCATAGCCGCCAACGAGACGTAAATCTTTGAGCAATTGGCGCGCAAAGAACGCCACGACGGAGCGGAAGTCGGCAGGCCCTGAGCCGTCCAGTTGAATCGTATGATGAATCTCCGAATCGAGCATCGTTTTGAAGACGATTTCCCTGGTCTCCTCGGGCGTGAACCGTTTGAGGGGCAGTTGTTTGTTGCCCAAGGCCGTCGGGTCGAGCGCATCGAGGTCTTTGAAGTCGCGCTGAAAGCGGCGGGTCAGCTTGGGAAGCGGAATGTCGAGGTCGTCGAGATTTTTATCCGGGTTCTCTGTGTCCACTTCGACAATGAGCGAGTCCTGGCGTGTCGTACCGCCGCCCATCGGCACATGCTCGAAACTGACGCCCTCAGTCTGGATGGATTCAACGAACTCCATAAAGGCAGGAGTTCCCATGACCGAGACGGTTTCTTTGGTATCAGTGCCGAAATACATCCGGCGCAGGCCGCGCCCGAGGGTTTGCTCGGGAAGAATTTTGCTCTCCGCGCTGTATTCCCGCAGCCCGACAATCACCGTCACGTTGCGGACGTCCCAGCCTTCCTTGAGCATCAATACCGAGACGATGGCCTTGCAGGGCGACTTCCAGGAATCGATCTCGTTCGACTGCTTGCGGAGCAGTTCGAGTTCCTCCTTTTTCTTGCCCGACGCGGCCTCGGAGATTTCGCCGTTGTTCTTGGTGTGGATCACCAACACCCCACCCTGCAGTTCGGGGCAGATCTTTTCGAGATAGACGCCCACATCGTCGCAGTTGCGGGTATCGTCCACCATGACGAAGAGCACGGCCTTTTTGCCGAGTTGTTGGTGCTCGGCAGCGCTCTTCTTCCACTCTTCAATCCCCAGCGCGAGGTAGTCTGCATACTTCTCCGTGAAGAGGGCGCTCTTGCGTTCCTGCAGTTTGGCGCGACTGGCCGCATCCGGCAGCACTGGATGTTTCACGACGTTCTGATGAATGGCCTCGACCAGCGGATAATCGGACACGGTTTGGACGAAGATGGCTCCGTTGTTGTGGCGCGGCGTGGCGGTCACATCGACCTGCAAGGCGAGGCGGGAATCCTTTTGCAGCATCTTGTGATGAATGTCCTGAATGGACTTGAACCAAGCCATCTTCGGGTCATGAATATGATGCGCCTCGTCGTTGAACACGGCCAGCTCCTCGACTTCGCGGACAATCTCACCGAGATCCGTGTGGCTATCGGTGGTCTTGCCGGCGGGCTTCGAGCCGAACGGCGCGAGAAAGTAATCCCGCAAGTCGTCGTCTTCCAGTGAAGGATCGGCCACGTCGCCAAGGAAGACCCGGTGGATGTTGGTCAAGAACAGGTTGCCTATCTCGCGCACGACGCGCACATCGTCCTGGATGTGCAATGTGAGCTGAAAATCGTCCCGCCAGTTCCGGCCTTCATGGCCGTTGCCGGGCAGAATGGGGTCGTTGAAGAAAATCCTGAGGCCGTCGAAGTCGGCGCGTAACCGATCGAGCACAATGATGTTCGGCGCGATCACGAGGAAGTTGCGCGACAGCGCCGAGTCTGCTTCGTAGAGTTTATGAAAGAAGCTCCAGGCAATGAGCAGGGAAAGCACTTTGGTTTTCCCGGCGCCGGTTGCCATCTTCAAGACATAACGGGGCCAGTCTTCGTCGAACATGCCGGACGAGACCGCGCCGGACGCGTCGAATCGGAGCAGATCGTACTTGTCGCGCGCGCGACGGACCTCAAACAGCCAGATGACCGTCTCCACCGCCTCGCGCTGAGCAAAGTAGTAACGGAAGGGGGAGAGAGAACCATCGGCGTTTTCGACCAGGTGATCGCTCTCGAACCAGTGCCGGAGCAACGCTGCCGAAGTGGCAGACGCACTGGCATATCCTTTGGCTCGCCAGACAAAGACTTCCTCCCGCACCTTGGCGACCAACGGCGGCAGCAATTTCTCATAGGCCGTGCTTCTCAGTGCTTCGTCGGCTGGGAACCAGCGCTGGTCGGGGATGAGTGGTTCGTAGGGCGAGCTTGGGAAATCTGGGTGAAGAGACATGCGACGTTGCCTTTGGACGTTGCCTTTGATTGATCGCCCGCTTACGCGGGCGCAGAATACCTTGTTCTGAGTGAGAAATCACGTGGTCCGGCTACACACGTCGGCCGAGATACGCCTCACGATTCCCTCCCCTGTCTTGCAATTCCCGCGACCGGCCCCGTATGCTCCCAGCATGATTTCGGTGACACGATGACAGAACCCACAACGCCCCTCTCCAATCTCACGCTGGCGGAACTCAAGAACCTGGTCGAAGGCATCGTCGACGACCGGCTGCGCACTTTGCTGGGCGACCCGGATCTTGGAGCACCGCTCGGGGAATCCGTTCGCGATCGCCTGAAGCAATCCCTGGCTTCGACAGAACGCATCACCGGTGATGAAGTGGCGGACAAGCTCGGCCTGCGGTGGTGACATGCCCTGGTTTCGTTTAGCGTTCCGACCCGATGTGATTACCGACCTGCGCGTGGCGGATCCCGCCATGGCTCAACGTCTGTTCGACAAGACGAAGTGGCTGGCCTCCAACGTCGATAATCTGCGCCATGAGCCGGTCGCAGCCGACCTGCCCGGAATCCACAAATATGCCGTCGGCGACTGGCGGATTTTTTATTCGATCGACCGGACCGAACAACTCGTGGACATTCACCACATCTACCACGCCGCTCCGACCCAACGGGCCAGACCAGCCTGACCGCGATGAATCTCACCTGGACCGCCATCGAACGGTTGCGCAAGTTGATCGAGGAACATCCGGACGATCCGGTCGTACGGATTACGCTGCGCGACGTGGATGCGCAACGCCTGTCCCTCTCGATTACGCTGGAACCTGCAGCGCAGGAAGAGGATGAGGTGCAGCACATTGAAGGCCTAACCGTGGCGCTGGATCGGGCGAGCGTGCACCGCACGAACGGAATGACCGTGGACTTTCAGACGGACAAGGGATTCACCTTCGTGCATCCGCCGGCGGAAGAATTAGGGCTCATCATGCCCAGCAGCAACTGAAGCCCGGTGAAACGTAAAAAGTGAACCGTATCGCGTGCGGAGATTATCCCGGGCTGCACAACTTGATCACCAACGACCGTGATGAGCCTCTGCATCACGGTCTCGTTTTACTTTTCACGTTTCACCTTTTACGCTTTGCGCCCGCTTACGATTTCATCCGGGGGAAGACGCTGCCGAAATGCATGGAGAAGGCGCCGCGGGCCACATCGGCGACGTAACGTTCGAGGGCTTCGGTGATCACGGGAAAGGCCAGATCGTCCCAGGGAATGTCCTCCAGCGAGAACAGTTGCACATCGAGACTCTCCGTGCCGGGTTTGAACTCCCGGGTGCGCATGGAGCCGCGAAAGACCATGTGGACCTGGCTGATACGGGGCAGACTCAACACCGCATACAGGGAGGTAATTTCGACGTCGGCATGCGCCTCTTCAAAGGTTTCGCGGATCGCGGCCTGCTCAGTGCTCTCCCCGATCTCCATGAAGCCGGCGGGAAACGTCCAATGGCCGGTGCGCGGTTCGATCGCCCGGCGGCACAGCAGAATTTTATCCTCCCACTCGGGAATGCAGCCCGCGACGATTTTCGGATTGATGTAATGGACGACCTGACAGGTATCGCACACAAACCGCGGCAGGTTATCGCCGGGAGGAATTTTTTTCGACAGCCCGGCCCCGCACTCGCTGCAGAACTTCATTGCGGCCCCCGATCACGACAACAGAAAGACAGAAATGGATAGCACAAACCACGCCTTCTTTGCACCCTGCCCTCGCGGACTCGAAGCGGTCCTGGCCGATGAACTCACCGACCTGGGCGCCGCCGACGTGAAGTCCACGGCCGGTGGAGTCGCCTTCCATGGCACCCTTGCTCTCTGCTATCGCGTCAATCTGCAGAGCCGCATCGCCAGCCGCATTCTCCTGCGTATTGCCGACGGTTCCTATCGCGACGAACACGATGTCTACGACGCAGCGCACGCCATCCGCTGGCAAGATTGGTTCACGCCGCAGCAGCGCATCAAGGTCAAGGTGAGCGCGCACCACTGTCCGCTGAAGAGCCTGGATTTCGTCACCCTGCGGGTGAAGGATGCCGTCTGCGATCGCTTTCAATTTGCGAGGGGCAAACGCCCGACGGTAGAGACGCATGCGCCGGACATCCTGATCGCAGTGTATTTGGATGCCTCGACCTGCACCTTCTATCTGGACACCTCGGGCGAACCACTGTTCAAACGGGGTTGGAGGAAGTCGGCAGGCGAAGCGCCGATCAGGGAAAATCTCGCAGCCGGTATACTACGCCTTTCGAAGTGGATTGGAGACACTGTGCTCTACGATCCCATGTGCGGAAGCGGCACTTTCGTCATCGAGGCCGCTTTGATGGCCCGGCGCGTCGCGCCGGGAATCGGCCGGCATTTCGCCTTCGAAAAACTGCTGTCATTCGATACCCGCCGATTGAACGACTTGCGCACAGAACTCACGGCGATGGAAATCCCCATCAAGCCGGGCCTGATCCACGCGGCCGATGACAATGCGCACGCGATCACATCGATCAAGGCCAACCTCACCATCGCCGGGAGCGGCGATGCGGTCACCCTTCAACAGGGCGATGTCCTGCAACTCCCCGCCCCGGCCGAATCCGGCCTGCTTGTCACGAACCCGCCCTACGGGCACCGCATGGGAGAGGCGGAAAGCCTGCGCACGTTTTATCCGCAATTCGGCGATCACCTGAAGAAACATTTTTGCGGCTGGACCGTGCAGATCTTCACCGCCGACTTAAAACTTTCCGGGCAGTTGCGGCTGGCCCCTTCCCGCCGGGTCCCGCTCTTTAATGGCGCGATCGAATGTCGCCTCTTCGAGTTCCGCATGGTCGCCGGCAGCCTCCGGAAGAAGAGGGCGAATGGCTGAGGGCTCCCGGCACCTCGCCGCTTGACACGAAGGCGAAAGGCTCCTATTTTCAATCCATGATCAGGACGCGGCTGATAGCAGCTCACAGGGAACATGAGGGTGGCACATGAACACGTCTCACGCTCCTCTCGAAGCGGCACAGCGCGAAAGCGACCTCGCCCTCGCACGCCTGATCGTCGTCTCGAATCGTGAACCATACGAACACCGGCTGGTTAAAAATCATCTGATCTGGGAACGCACATCCGGCGGTCTCATCTCGGCGCTCGATCCGGTCATGCGGCGGCTCGGCGGCACCTGGATTGCCTGGGGTAGCGGTAAAGCAGATCGCGATGTGGTGGACCAGGACATGATCGTCGAAGTGCCTCCTGACGCGCCCACCTACCAGTTGCGCCGCGTGTGGCTGGATCCGACGGAGATCAAAGGCGGTTATCAGGGCTATGCCAATCAGGTGCTCTGGCCCCTGTGCCACCTCACGTTGGATCGCGTAGCCTATCGCAAAGCCTTTTGGCATGCGTACCAGGCCATGAATGCGCGCTTCGCGGCAGCTGTCCTCGGTGAATTGCGCGGGAAGTCCGGGTTCGTGTGGGTGCACGACTTTCATCTGGCTCTGGTACCCGGCCTCGTCAAAGCCGCGTTGCCGGCCCAACCGGTGGCAGTCTTCTGGCACACGCCCTGGCCCGGTCCTGATGCGTTTCGCATTCTCCCGGAACGTCGCGAACTGCTCGAATCCCTGCTGGCGAGCGATCTGCTGATGTTCCAGACCCACAACTTTCTCCATTGTTTTGTCGAATGCGCCAAGGAGTTCCTAGGCGTCGACGTCCGGAGCGATGACCTTCAGATCGACTATAACGGCCACACGACGCGACTCGTGGCCCGCCCGATCAGTGTGAGTTTCCACGCCTGGTCGGAACGCGCCCGCACGACTCAGGTCACACGCGCCATGGACGTGCTCCGTAACCTGCATGTCTTTCAGCCCGAGGTCCGCATCGGCCTTGGCGTCGACCGGCTCGACTACACCAAAGGGCTTCTCAAACGATTCTGGGCCATCGATGCCTTCTTCGAGCAGTACCCTCAGTATCGCGGCCGGTTCACCTTTGTGCAGGTGGCCGTGCCGACCAGGGGCGATGTCGAAGCCTATCGCAGTTATCGGGAACTCATCCGCGAAACCGTGAATGACATCAATATGCGGTATGGCAGCATCTCCAACGCAGGCAGTCCCCAGGCCTCTCGCTGGCGACCGATCGAGTTCCGGGAAGGCCGCATCGGCATGGACACCCTGGCGGCCTACTACCGGATGGCAGACCTGGCGCTGGTGAGTTCCGTATACGACGGCATGAACCTGGTCGCCAAAGAGTATGTCGCCAGCCAGGTCGACGAGAAGGGCGTGCTGCTGGTGAGCCACATGGCCGGCGCAGCCGAGGAACTGACCGATGCCCTGGTCATCAATCCCTACGACCTTGAGGGTGTCGCCGATGCCATTCGCCAGGCCATCGAAATGCCCTTGGAGGAACGCCGGGAGCGTATGCATCGCATGCGGGCCTACCTCGAAGCCCATGACATCCGGGCCTGGTCGGACGAGTGCTTGCGCGATGCAGGAATCCTCCCGCCCGATGATAGTCCCACGCTTGAATAACCGGCGCCGACATCAACGCGCCTGTGGAGCGGGCCAGTGATCGGCACTGCCTCAGTTCCACAGGACAGCGGATCGTCGCCCGGCCACCTACGGCGCTCAGACCGGCACCGGGCAGACCCCGACCGCTTCCGCCTCCCGGACCGACTGCTGAACCTGCTCCTCACCATGAGCTTCTGCCTGGCCGTCGGCGGCTGTGCCAAATTCTCGCAGCTGTTTGCCGTCACCCAACCCTCAGACCACCCGGTGGATCGACAACAACAGGCCATCGTCGCGCGACTGAAAGCTCTGATCGAGCCCGATCTCCGGGATAATCTCACTACGGCGCTCCCGGCGGTTCGGAAGAGCCTGGCCGATCAGACATACAAGATTGCGAAGTTCAAACGTAACCTGGTCCTGCGGACGCTGGCCGATCCCTGGGACGGCCTGGCAGCCGCCGAACAGGCCGGTCTGTTGGCGGCGACGGCAGCCGAATCGGGCGTCGAAGGACTGCCGGCCGTGATCGACATCCTCGAAGGCGGCATGGATCGTAGCGGCGCCTCTTTTGCGCCGCTGACCTTTCCGATCACACTCGCCACTGAGGATCTCCTGACCTTTCTCACCGACGTACTCGAACAGGCCTATCAGGACCGCGAACAGGCGCTCCGCCATCTCTCGCCACAGGACCGTGATTTCTTATTCACGCAGGCTCGCCCGCTGGTGGAACATTTCAGGCCTCAGGTCACCCCGCCCGTGCAACTTTCCGACGCCGAAGCTGCGGCCAGATACGCAACCCTGCTCATGCAGCAGGTGGACTACGCCTCGCTCATCAGCGCCGCGCAACGGCTGGCGCGGCTCGGCAACCGGAAATTCCTACAGCAACTCGATATCGCGTTGCACAACCGCAAACCGATCGGCCAGACCGTGCCCGGCATCACCGGAGATCTGCTCCTGGCTCAACAGACGTCGTACGGACTAGTAGTAGTGGGAGGCCACGGCCCGAACACCTATGACCTCGAAAAGGGCGCCGCGCTGATCATCGACCTGGGCGGCAACGACACGTATCGTGGAACGATCGGAGCGAGCCCGAACAGCGATCTGGGCAACGGCGTCGTCATCGACTTGAGCGGCAACGATACCTATCAGCCGGCCCCGCTGGGTCTGGCCACCGGACGGGCCGGGATCGGCATTGTGATCGATCATAGCGGCGACGATACCTATCGGCTGGCACCAGGCTCCGGCGGAGTCGGCCTTGCAGGCCTCGGCATCCTGTATGATGGAGAAGGACAGGATATCTACGAAGGAAACCGGTTCACCCAAGGGGCGGCCTTCGGGGGGTTCGGCTTACTGGTGGATCGCGCCGGAGACGACCGCTATACCAGCTTCGGCTACGCACTGGGCTTCGGCGCTCCGTTGGGTGTCGGTGCGTTGATCGATGTATCCGGAAACGACTCCTACGAATGCGGCGGGCGGTACCCCAGCGCGTACAATGAAACCGACGCGCCTGATGCACATCCGCAGGACCCTGCCTTTCAATACGATTGTTTCGGGATTGGAACCGGATCGGGGCTTCGTGTCTTCAGTAAACAACCGGCCCTCCGGGCACTCAGTCTGGCCGGGGGGTGGGGACTCTTCATCGATCTCGATGGTCGCGACCGTTATCGCAGTGCGAACTTTTCTCAAGGGCACGGGTATTTTTTCAGTCTCGGCGTGAAGCTGGATCTGAGCGGTGACGACGAACACCAGGCCGCACGGTATGGTCACGGCACCGCCGCACACTTCGGCGCGGGCCTGAACATCGATTATCAGGGCAAGGACCGTTACGGTTCCAAAGGGCCCTACTATAACGGCGGCACGGCTTGGGACGGCAGTGTCGCCCTCGCCGTAGACGGCGGCACGGACAGCGATTTTTACGATCTCCCCGCCTCGACCGGTTTGGGAATGGGCGACCTCGGGGGATGGGGGCTGTTCATCGAAGAAGGCGGCGCGGATCAATATGCGGTAAGCCGGGGGCTCGGGCAAGGGGCTGAACACAGCATCGGCGCTTTTTTCGACCTGGAGGGAAGGGACGATTATTCGTCCGTTTCCCAGCCCGTCAAAGGGGGACGTCCCGAACGGCTCAATCGGAAAACGTTCATCGAAAACCCTGGCAGCCTCTTCATCGACCGATAGCTGAATGGTGTAAAAGTCTACCCGCTTTGTTCTCGCTTCGCACAGAAGCTCAACGTACCGCAAGGGGAACAGAGCCTATCTTGGCAGGCTTGAGGTGGGCGGGTAAGAACGTGACGCCTCGGGCCTAGGACACTGCCGGCTCACCGCCTCGCTGGACGGCCTTTTTGACCATCCTGCATGCTCCCTCCGCGTTGTCTCCTCCCATGCTCTCCCCTTTCCTGCCCTGGGCTTGACTCACTCCGTCTTGTGGCTATCTGAACCGGTACGAACGAGTGTGATCGTGCCTTCTGCACCCGACACGCCGCTCTACCCGATGACCATCCGAGCACAGCGGAGGATAATATGAACGAATCGAATGCCCCGATACTCACGCATCTGCCCGTGCTGCCCTTGAAGCGGACGGTGTTGTTCCCCGGCACGATGATGCCCCTGACCGTCGGCCGAGACCGTTCCATCGCCGCGGTTGAGGCGGCGCTGAAGACCGAAGACAAAACGCTCCTCGTCGTGGCTCAGCGGGATGCGCAAACCGATCAGCCCTCGCTGGAAGATCTGTATCCCATCGGCACCAAGGCGGTGATCAAACAGACGGCTCGAACGCCGGAAGGGCACTACAATATTTTAATCCAGGGGCTGGAGCGGTTCGTGCTGCTGAAGCTCGACCAGATGGATCCGTATCTCCAGGCACGTGTGAAACAACTCGCTCCTCCGAGTGAGCAGAGCACGGAAGTCGAGGCACTACATCGAGCCATTCTGGACATCATCACTGAACTGCCGAAATTGATCCAGACTCCTGGCGTGCATGAAGCGGTCGCCGCCCTGGGCACGGAAGAAGATCCCGTGATCCTGGCCTATCGCATCGCGTCCTTATTGAATCTCACCTTGGACGGCGAGCAGCAATTGCTGGCGGCGCCTACCCGGGCCGATTTGTTGCGCGGGCTCTATGCGGCGCTGTCTCGAGAAGTCCAGATTCTCCAGTTACGCGACAAGATCACCAGCGAAGCCAGGGAAAAACTCGGCAAGACACAACGGGAATATCTCCTGCGCGAGCAGCTCAAGACAATTCAACAGGAGCTGGGCGAAGGGAACGGGGAAGAAGATGAAGTCGGTGCGCTGAGAACCAAAATTCAGGAAGCCGATCTCCCCGAACAGGTCCGCAAAGAGACGGACCGTGAACTGGCGCGCCTCGCCAAGACGCCAAGCGCGTCGCCCGAGCATCAGGTGATCCGGAGCTATTTGGAACTGGTGCTCGAATTACCGTGGAAGAAGTCCTCGGAAGAAGGACTCGATCTCGCCCATGTGCGTCAGGTGTTGAACGAGGATCACTACGGCATTAAGGAAGTGAAGGAACGCATCGTGGAGCACCTGGCGGTCTTAAAGTTAAACCCGTCCGCCAAGGCGCCGATCCTCTGCCTCGTCGGCCCTCCCGGTGTGGGAAAAACCAGTTTGGGGCAGTCCATCGCCAAGTCCATGGGGCGCACGTTCGAGCGCTTCAGTCTCGGTGGATTGCATGACGAAGGCGAATTGCGCGGCCACCGCCGGACCTATGTCGGGGCCCTTCCCGGCCGGATCATTCAGGCAGTGCGGCGAGCCGGCGTGAACAATCCGGTCGTCATGCTGGACGAAGTGGATAAACTCGGCCGCGATTTCCGCGGCGATCCCGCGGCGGCGCTGCTGGAAATTCTGGACCCGGCGCAGAACCATACGTTCCGAGATCATTATCTCGATCTGCCGTTCGATCTCTCGAAAGTGTTTTTCATCACGACGGCGAATACGCTGGAAACGCTCTCGCAACCCCTGCTCGACCGCATGGAAATCATCCGGTTGAACGGATACAGCGAGCGGGAGAAACGGGAAATCGCCCTGCGGTATCTCTGGCCAAGACGGTTGAAGGAAGCCGGCCTGCGAGCCGAAGAGGTGAATCTTCCGGACGCGGTGCTGGACCATATCATCGGCCGCTATACCAGAGAATCGGGCGTGCGGCAGCTGGAGCAGATGTTGGGCCGCATTACGAGAAAGGTCGCCGTGACCTTCGCGGATCGGCCGGCCGATGCTCCGGCGAGCCCCGTGGACATCACGCAACCGCTCCTGGACGAGTGGCTCGGACAGGAACGATTCCAGCCGGAAGAGGCGCGAAAGAATCTGCCGGCCGGAGTCGCCACCGGTCTGGCCTGGACTCCGACAGGCGGCGACGTGCTCTATATCGAGACGACCCTGCTGCCCGGCAGTCACGAGCTGACGCTGACGGGACAGTTGGGCGATGTGATGCAGGAGTCGGCGCGGGCGGCGCGCAGCTACCTCTGGTCGCATGCCGAGAGCATGGGGTTGGATATCTCACGCTTCAAACGCAACGGGGTGCATATCCATGTGCCGTCGGGGGCCATTCCCAAAGACGGTCCCTCGGCCGGCATTACCATGGCAACCGCGCTGGCTTCGGCCTATGTCGGCAAGCCGGTTCGCAGCGACACGGCGATGACCGGAGAGATCAGCCTGACCGGGCTGGTGCTGCCGGTCGGCGGCATCAAGGAGAAGGTCCTGGCTGCGCATCGTGCCGGCATCCGGCGGATCATTCTGCCGAAGTCCAACGAGAAGGACTTGAAAGAGGTCCCGCAGGAAGTGCGCGATGAACTCACGGTCATTCCTGTGGAACGGATCGAGGAAGTGCTCCCGGCGGCGTTCAATCAGGATACCGCACCCTCACCGGAACGGCGGGAACCGTTGGCGAGCGCGACCGCCTCGTAAGCGATAGGGCCCCGGCCGGACAGCCGGGGCCTGCAGTGCCGGGCTCTCACACATCCGTTTGCCTTGCCCTTCCGTAATCACTTATGTCAGGATCAATTGTCTGCTCGACCTGTGCGCAGGTCCTGCCACGATGTGAAGGAGATCGCCCATGCCGCCCAAAATTGAAATCGGCGAAATCGTGAAGGTAACCAAGCCCGACGACGAATGGAAAAAACTGCTGTCGCCCGCGGCCTATCAGGTGCTGCGGCATGAAGATACGGAACGGGCCTTTACGAGTCCGCTCCACGAAAATCACCAGGCAGGTATCTATTATTGCGCTGGCTGTGACCTACCCGCCTATTCCTCGGAACATAAGTTCGATAGCGGCACCGGCTGGCCAAGCTTCTGGCAACCGATCGATCCCAAGGTGGTGGAGAAACGTACAGACTCCAGATTTTTCATGACCCGGGTCGAAGTTCACTGCGCTCGATGCGGCGGCCATCAAGGACATGTCTTCGATGACGGTCCCAGACCTACCGGCCTCCGCTACTGCATCAACGGCGTCTCCTTGAAGTTCGTCCCAGTCTGATTGCGATGACCTATGCCGGCCCGGCGCAGGACGCAGGCCGATCATTGCGACGGCCACAGCTTCCCCGCCGAATCGCGGCGCCGCACCTTGCAATTTATCGCTGAACCCACCTAGACTGCGCATGCCATGGCGTCCTGCTCCTTGATACGACCGCTCCTGGGCCTCGTCCTGACCGGGACTGCGGTACTCGGCTGTTCACAATCCTCCGACGTGATCTCATCCAATCTCAACGCCTGCTTGATCGTCACAGAGGCCGAGGTTGAATTGGCCATCGGCACCCCCGTGACGCCGGGCCTGCGCCAGAATGATCGCCAATGCCTGTACCAGGCGAAGCGGAATCCCCAGGAAACCGTGACGGTGGAACTGAACCCCGGCCCTGACGGGGACGCAAAAAGTCTGTTTCACGATCAGCGTTCAAAGACCGGTCACCAGCCGGTTCCAGGAGTCGGCGACGGCGCCTTCACCCTGCGGTCGCCTATCGGCGGGATTCAGTTGACGTTTTTGAAGGCTGATGCCCTCGTCACTCTGTCGCTCTCGTCCTCGAAACAGCCCAACGCCCAGGCGGCCGTGACCAACCTCGCCAAGGTCGCCGCAATCAGACTCGGCGGCCCCCTTCGTAGCGGTCCGGCGTCCTCACCCGAGTCCGGACTGACCGCCACTCCTTCCCGATGGGCCGGTGATTGGTATGGTTGCCCGCCCGCCGGATTGATGTATGGGAAAGGCCATCTCGCGTTAAGCGAAGGCGGCACATGGTCCCTGACGACTGCCGTCTTGATCCCGGGCACTGTGACTGCAGACCGGGGACAGTGGCAGGCGGAATCCTATCAAGAAATTCTGCATGGAACCTATCGAGTAGCCGGGAAGGATCGCTTCTCGACCACAGGCATTCTGAGCGTCACCTGGGACAAACTCGCCAAGAATCAGGGGCCGAACAAATTCGACCCGCTGCTCTGGCAATCGTTTGCAGCCGTCCCGCGCAAGGTCGCCGTCAAGCGGCTGCCTCCGGTCGAGCCCTCTCTCGTGGGAACCTGGGAAGGTTCCGCCAAGTTCGTCGATCGGCAAGAAGAATTCGTCTGGACGATCACGTCGGCCAACGTGTCGGAATTCTACAGGGCAACCTCGCAATCGGGTCGCATCGAGAAGGAGCAGGAACGGTTTCGCTTGATCGTCCCCCAAAGCAAAACTCCTCCCATGTTTGTACGGGTGTTGGCGCAGGACAAGCTGGAGCTGACCGACAACAGCGGCGCGGTTTCGCAATGGAACCGCAATGAAAAACTCCTGACGCGCTGTTAACCTTCCATTTGACCTCGTCAGCGATGCCGCTCGCAGCTCTTAGCTTGACGCGGCTTTTTCTGCTCGTTAGACTGTCTATATGACGCGCCTCCTCATTGCGACGCTGCTCTGCGTTGCAGCGCTGCTTTCGGCCAAGAATGGTCATGCAGCACCCCGCGACATGCCACGCCCTCTCGAAGCAGTCGAATCATTCGAGGGGACAACTTCTGACAGCCTGCTGCGCGGCCTTTACGACCAGGCTCTCGGCGCCTTACAGGAATACATCGAGATCGATGGACGCCTACCGGAAGATGGTGAGACACAGACACGAGGGGGAGAGTTTCGACTCAAGGTCTTTCCTCAGGGGAAATCCCGTTCGCAGGAACATCTGAGCGCCAAGGGATCGTTTCGCCTCTCGCCAAACCCCGGACAGCAGGAGTTCTCCCTTCGTTTCAAATCCTCCAAACACCCGTCAGCGCCTCCCACGAACGGCGACATCATTTAGCCGCACCAATCAGGTGAGAACTCTGCGTATCGAGAAGTCTGGTGACCTGATGTGCCCGAGCTTGCCAGGACAGGCCCTGCTCGGGTGGCGAATGGTGCCTTTCTCTGCAACGCAAGAGCGCCCCCAGGCGGCCTCTGTCCACAGCCGGCTAGAAGGTGAAGCCGATGCCGCCGGAAATAATATGGGCTCGATAGTTCATGGTGAAGGACGGACCGCGCGCACCGTTCGCGACTTCACTCTCCCACTGATAATTCGCGACAAAATATCTGTATTCCGTGAATAGGAACATGCGCTCAGTGACGTTGGCGCGCACCCCGCCGAGAAACTGATAGGCGAAGGCGCCGTCGGCGGCATTCTCATGCACCGTGCCGATGGTGCTGTGCTGGAGATTCAAATCCCGCGCAAACCCTCCGGACAACCCTGCACCGATGCCGATATACGGTTGAATCGTCTCGCCGGGGTAGCGCAGCAATACATTCGCCATGACGTTGATGGACTGGAGACGGAAATTCGCGCTCCTCGTCACACCGCCTGTCGTGGCCGAAGGCGCATTGACCCGGCCATCGAGTCCGGACAGGTCCGCCTCCAATCCGACAAACCGGCCGGCGAACGCGGGAAATATTCCGACTTTCAACCCGCCTCCCAACCCGCCCTGCACGTCGGTATTCGCGAAGGGATCCTCCTGCAACCTCACCGGACGATTCAGAGGCCTACTTCCCTGGAGATAGACACTGACATAGAACTCGGTCTTCTCCCCGTCCTGTTTGGCCTCGGGAGCTGTTGACGGAGCCTTGGCTGCGCTGGGAGCCGGTTCCGCTGCCGACGCAACGGCATGCGGTGTCTCGAACAACGAACAGCTCAGTATGAACGCGGCGAGGAAGCATTGCGCTGATTTCATGGGTCACTCCTGTGGGCTAAACGGACTAGCAGAACTACTCAGCTTTGCAATAGGCCACTCATACCACGGGAACTCTTGACGACAAACCGATTCGGCAGTTTCTGCAGTGAGGTGGGAGCGTGAGAACCGACCGGTCACCTGGCGAGGTGACCCCATGGATGGTCGGCGAAAGGCAGATCTGAGCAGGCGCTATTCTCGGGAGACAAATTGTTCGATGACATCCGCCGGCATCAGACCGACGAGCAACGTTCCGTCCGGCCGTTGCAGGAGCGGCACGCCTTGATGATCCGCCTCAGCCCACTGATCATTCCAGGCCCGAAGCATCGCATCTACGGTGGTGGCCTCTGTGCCGATAATCTGCGCGGAGACAAACCCTTGACGTTCGGCCTCCCGCTGCAACACCGTCTCATCGGAGAGATCCTGCCCGTCCACCCAGAACGACCGGTACAACGATCGCACAAACTCCCCGCCACGAAACGGGTCCATGTGAAGCGCACGCGCAGACGCAGCAATCGCCCGCCCGGTATGGGGTTTTCCCGGCGGCACAGCGATCGGCAACTCTGGCGCGAGCCGGCGGACCATCTGCACCTCCTGCTTCAATTCAGCTGCAAGATGCCCTGCCCACCCGGCCATCGGGGCCGGCAGGTGCGGCGCATGCTGAACCCCCTGCCAGGAAATTCGATCCATGACGCCCAATGCATGAAGGCGTTCATGCATCGCATAACAGAAGGGACAGTTGAAGTCGCTATAGAGCCGATACCGGTTCATGACTTCACCAGTAGGATATTGAAGAATGAGACCGAGGATTGGAGCCTCAAGTCCCTGGCGTGAGACGTTTCACAAATCACGCGTCACGAGTCTCCTCAAAGCTGGCGGTCTTTTTCACCATCCTGCAAGCCCGGATTATTCATGAATGCCGTCGCGAGGCGTTCGAGACGGAGCAGGTATCCATGAACAGTCCGGGCTAAGGCAGAATGGCGATGATCCGAACCGGCGCTCCTGTCCCACCGGCAATTTTCATCGGGAGCGCCATGACCGTGGCACCCGAGGCCGGCACTTCATCCAGTCGCGCCACATTTTCCAGTCCATAGAGGCCGGCTCCGTTCACAATCCGGTGTACCGCAAAATCCTGGGAGGGGCCATAATCGATGCTGGCTGTATCGATTCCGATTCCGGAAATGTGTCGATGCTCTACGAGAAATTTCGCGACTTCTTCTGAAAAGCCGGGAAAATGGAGCGTCGTCGCCACATCCGGCGTGGGGCTGCCGAAATACCGTTCACGATCCGTCCAGTACCCACCCCAACCAGTCAACAACATCACGATCGCTTCTGCCGGAATCATCCTGTGCGCAGACTCCCATCGATGAATATCCGACAAGGAGACGCGATAGTCGCGATCTTCCCGCACCGCTGCTCGCACATCGATGACCACGGCAGGGCCGATGAGGCGGTCGACCGGAATACCATCGATCCCCGCTTGCCCCTGCGCAAAATGAACGGGCGCATCCATGTGCGTTCCGGCATGTTCGGACAGCGCCACCTGCCCTGTGGCATACCATTGTTCCGTCGGCGTACCTCCCCGTTCGGTCGAGTCACGATGAAAGGGTGGATTGGCAGGCCAGACTTGAGTGGTCTCATCGAACGTGTAGGTTAAGTCCACGAACCGTTGCGTCGCGTCGGCGTCGCTCCAGCAACTCAGCACCATCGCTAGGACCAACTGGCCCGCAACCGGAACTCGCATCATCCACTGCTTGGCTTGTTGCTTCGACACCATCCACGCTCCAATCATCGGCCTCGTAGCAAATAGCCTGTTCAGAACGCCCCACCTATCGGATCGAGCGGGAATACGGTACCCTCTCCCCCTCGAGCAGTGCAACTAAGAAGAGAGCGAACATGCCGAACCGTTCAAGCCGGACTACCGCCCTGCAGTTTTCAGGAGAACGCTTTTCTGTGGAGTATCGTCTGCACGGATCGGCCGCCGATGCACGCAGGCGGGCAGACCTGCTCTGTATCGACCAGACCGTCGAAGCCGCCGATCATGTCATTCCCTCCGGAGACATTCGAGATCAACTCCTGGGCCGGGTGATTCAGCTTGAGGCAATCACCCCCGAATCTCACCGCGCCGTGATCAGTTTCCCCGTTGAACTGCTCGACGGGACCATGAGCGCGCTCCTTCACATGATCATCGGCATGGCCGGACTGCAAGGACAAATCCGCGTCATGGACCTCTCATTGCCCGATGCGGTCGTCTCCCAATTGACGGGGCCGCGATTCGGCTCGCGGGGCCTCCGCGACCTGCTGCGGATACCTCGACGTCCGTTACTCTGCGCGGTGCTGAAGCCGCTCGGGTGTTCTCCACAGCAGCTGGCGGAACTGGCCCACGAGTTTGCCCTGGGCGAGGTGGATCTGATCAAAGACGACCAGAGTTTGCGCGATCACCCGTTTTGTCGATTTGATGAGCGGGTCCCACGTTGCGCCGAGGCGATCGCCAAAGCCTCGCGCCAGACCGGAAAACGGTGTCTCTATGCGCCGCATATCTCCGGCTCCTGGCCCTCTCTCATGGAACAGGCCGCCAAGGCAGCGCAGTCAGGCGCGGGCGCGCTCCTGCTCTGTCCCGGGTTGACGGGCTTTGACGCCATGGCTGGCCTGGCTCAGCGTTCCACATTGTCGCTGCCCCTCATCGCACATCCGGACTTTCTCGGAAGCCACTATGTGACGCCGGACAGCGGCATCGCTCCCGCAGTTCTCTTCGGTCTTCTCCCGAGGCTGGCCGGCGCCGATATCACCATCTACCCGACCTACGGCCTGAACTATCCGATATCGGAAAAGGATTGTCGTCAGATTGCCGCGGCGTGCCGGCGAGCTCTCGGCGGCTGTCCACCCATCCTCCCGACCGCCGCAGGAAGAATGACCGCGTCGCGTATTCGCGAGATGGTCACCCTCTACGGTTCGGACATCGTCTTTATTCTTGGCAGCGACCTCCGACGAGAGCCGACACATATCCGCGCTGCCTGTCTGGATTTTCTTCGTCTTGTCGAAGCGGAGACATGATTCTCCCCTTGATACTGCTTCTTACATTGAAGGCCACACCTCCCATGCTATTGATATTACTCACATAATTGAATCATCCCCGACATGCATCCGATGCAGATCCAGAAGCTTGATTCGACCTTCGCCGAAAACAGGGCCACTCGTAATACGTGCAGCTACATCGGCCGGCCTCTTCGTTTATCAAGTTTCTTCTCCCCGGTCCGATAAAGCCCATAGCCTGAAGTGCTTACGTATCGACCGACGGTTCTCGTGCAAAAGAAACACCCATGGCGCCGCCTCGCACCTCAGACGAAACATCCAAACTCGACACGTCCGATACCTTGGTGCTCCGTCCGGAGCATCTCCGCCTGGGCATGTATGTCGACCTGAATTGCTCCTGGTTCAAGCATCCCTTCCCGCGCCGGTCGTTCAAACTCACCTCGCAAAATCAGCTTACGACCATCAAAGGGCTTGGATTGGCCACCGTGTTGGTCTACCCGCGGGAATCGGACCCCGAAACGGACGAAGAAGGCAACGCAATCCTGCCGACTCCTCCTTCGAGCGGCGTTTCGGTAGCGACTGCGCAGACCAAGACGGCCGAGGCCAACGCCGAACCGGAGGCCCCACCCCCGGTTGTCGAGGAACTGCCGACCCACGGGGACTACCACCAGGCGATCGAGCTAGCCTCCACCGCCTATCGGCAGGTACTGGATCAGAGTTCGCAGATGATGAACCACCTCGTGAGCGGATCAGAGGAAGGCTTGCGGCACGCACAGGCCATGATCGGCGGGCTCAGCGCGCTCTTGACCAACACGGAAGCTGCCGGCACGGTCGCAAGCGCCTTCGACTCGGAAGATATCGCCAACGCCAACCTGCTACACGCCCTCAATGTGGCGACACTCTCCATGATCGTGGCACAGCAATTCGACATCGACCAAGAGTCGCTTCAACTGATCGGCATGGCCGGACTGCTCCTCGACGTGGGGGAGCAGCGCATCCCGCGTCATATCCTGCAGAACCGTGCCCGCCGTTCAGAAGTCGAGAATGTGAAATATCAGCTGCATCCCTACCTTGGCGTGGAAATGCTCAGGCGATTCCCCGGATTCCCCGAGGAAGTACTGGATGTCATCCGCAGCCACCATGAGCGACTGGACGGGTCCGGCTACCCCCAGAAACTCAAGGGAGACCAGATCTCGCTCCCTATCAGAATCGTGAGCACCGTGGACCACTACGAAGCACTCGTCAATAGCGTTCACCCTGAAGACGCCCTTTCACCGGCGGAAGCGCTGGCGACGATGTACACACATCAACAGCGACTTTTTTCGCCGGAAGTCCTGGTTGTGATGATCCACACGCTGGGCGTGTTCCCTCCCGGAACCGTCGTGTCGCTGACCGACGGCTCGTTCGGACAGGTGCTCAATATTAATTTCAAATGCCGTCTCAAGCCCCTGTTGCTGCTGTACGACCAGGCCGCCCCCGCCGACCAGCCCCACATCGTCGATCTCCAAACAGAGTCGGTACTCAGCATTCTTCGGGCCATGTCGCGTAGCGAGTTGCCGGGGAATGTGGTCGCGTACTTTCGCATCAAGCGATGGACCGGCTACTTCGTCCAATCGTCTATGCGCGCCGCCTAGGCGAACCGGGCGCCTCGTCCCGGGCAGACAGCTGGTAGCGCCGGCCTGCAGTATGGTATCTCCCTCGCATGACCAAGCCACGCGTCCTCCTCCTTATTCCTCCGCTGACCCAACTCAATACGCCCTATCCCGCGACCGCCTACCTGACAGGCTTCCTGCATTCACGGGGATATGAGGCTGAGCAAGCCGACCTCGGCATCGAAATGGTGTTGCGCCTCTTCTCCCGATCAGGGCTGGAGCAGGCGTTCACCCGCATCAAGCAGACGGACCGGCCATGGCGAGGGGAAGTCCAACAGATCCTAGCCCTTGAGGACGCTTATCTTGGAACTATCGAGCCGGTGATCGCGTTTCTCCAGGGGAAGGACCCGATGTTGGCTCCCCACCTCGCACGCCCGGGATTTCTTCCGGAGGGCCCGCGCTTTGCCGCTGATCGTCGGCCCGGAGAAGGATCGCTCGCAGCTTCACCGGCGGACACCGCCCGGCACCGCGCCACACTCTACCTCGAGGATCTCGCGGATCTCCTCCAGAGTACCGTTGCTCCTCATCTGTTTCTCAATCGTTACGCCGAGCAGATCCTGCAGGCCACCTCGTCATTCGACGGGATCGAGGACGCCCTGGCTCGCCCACTGAGCCTCACGGACGAATTGCTTCTTGATGCGCTCCGGCCGCATCTTCACCGGACCACGCCCGACGTCGTGGGCCTCACAATTCCCTTTCCCGGCAATCTGTTCGGCGCGTTGAGGATTGCGCAGGCAATCAAGGCACAATCACCGCATATCGCCATTGTCCTGGGCGGCGGATATGTGAACACCGAGCTGAGACGACTCGAAGACCCACGACTGTTCCAATATGTGGATTATGTGACCCTCGACGACGGGGAACGCCCCTTCCTCTGCCTCCTGGAGCACCTGGCCGGCGGGCGGCCCGAGCCCCTGCTCCGACGAACGTTCCTCTGCAAAGACGGCCTCGTCATATTTCGAGACGGCAGCAACGAACCGGACATTCCGATGCATGAGCTCGGCCGACCGACCTATGCGGGACTTCCGTTGACCGATTACCTCTCGATCCTCGACAGCCTGAACCCCATGCATCGGCTCTGGTCGGAAGGTCATTGGAACAAGTTGACCGTTGCGCACGGCTGTTACTGGAAGCAATGCACGTTTTGCGATGTCGGCCTGAGCTATATCTCGCGTTATGAGATGACGCCCACCGACGTCTTGATCGGCCAGATCCAGGCGTTGATTCAAGAAACCGGGCAGCGGGGCTTCCATTTCGTCGATGAGGCCGCGCCGCCGGCCGCGCTCAAAGCGCTGGCCCTTCGTCTGCTCGAAACCGGCCTGACCATTTCCTGGTGGGGCAACATTCGATTCGAGGAGGCGTTTTCCCATGATCTGGCAAGACTCCTGGCGGCATCCGGCTGCATCGCCCTGACCGCCGGGCTCGAAGCGGCTTCCGATCGCTTGCTGGAACGGATGAAGAAAGGCATTACGGTGGACCAAACGGCTCGAGTCGTGGCGGCACTTCGACAGGCCGGCATCCTGGTCCATGCCTATCTGATGTACGGGTGTCCCGGTGAGACCATCGCCGACACGGTGGATTCACTGGAGCGTGTGCGGCAACTGTTTGCAAATCATCTCCTGCAGTCCGCCTTCTGGCACAAATTTACGGCCACCGCCCACAGTCCCATAGGGCTCAACCCGGCTGCGGAAGGCCTCACGATCCTCGGCCCAACCTTCGAAGGGTTTGCCGAAAACGATCTCCGCCACGCCGACCCCAACGCGACCTGCCCACCCTGGCTCGGCGAAGGCCTGCGCGCTGCGTTGCTCAACTACATGGAACAGGCCGGATTCGATATCCCGTCACAACGCTGGTTCTCACATCGGGTCAAACCGCCACGGGTGACGAAAACCTGGCTCACGCAGGCGTTGGCGGCTTCCTCCGATGCGCCATTGACCGCCGAACGACGCTGCGTGTGGATCGGCGGCAGGCCGGTGGTTGCGGCAACCGGACGGGCGCGCACCAGGGTCATTCTCCCGACACGCACAGAAGATTTTACGATCAGCCTGGCGTCTCCGCACGCCGAATGGCTGCTCCGCTTCCTGCGCGAATCGACTCCTTCCCCCCGCGGGGGGAATCATGACTACCCCCGCCTCGCCGAAGTGCGTGATCGCTTCCCGGCCGCCGGGGCGCGCGGATTCGACCGATTCAGCAGAAGCGCAGCCTGGCAGTCGATCCGCCAAGCGGGCCTCCTCCTTGTGTAACACCGTCGCTCCTTCGCGACCGGCACCACTCCCGAATACTTATGCGCACCATCAAACTGAATACGACTGCATGGTTTCCTCAATCTCTCATGGACCAATCTGCGACATGTGTATATTTATGAAACAGTCCGGATAATGATTTGTAATACTTATTAGTATTTTGATGTAAACAACAAAAAATCGTTCTTGGAGTGTTGACATCTTTCCGTACTTACACTATATGTGGGGCCTACTTATGAGCCAACTTTACAGAGGAGATGCACTATGCACATCACACGATTGCTAACTCCATTGCTGGCCACCGGCATTCTCCTGTCGGCGCCGCTTTCGGCCTTAGCCATCGCCGTCTATTCGTCCTCCGGCCCAAACGCCGCATCGATTCAAGGTTCCGTCGATGGCTTCAGAACCGATCTCGGAACCAACAACGGTGTAGGTGGCTCGTTCGCAAGCGGTCGACGGGAAATCAACTGGGATGGCGTGCCTGCCGGATTCTCCGACCCGAACAATCTGCCGGGAAATTTCTTCAATTCTAATTCGGCCCGTGGCGCCGTATTTGAGACGCCGGGGTCCGCATTTAAGGTGAGCGCGAATTCAGGAGTGGGCACGCCGGAGCGCTTCGGCAGCCTCAATCCATCCTTTCCGGGTAGCTTTTCCGTGTTCAGCCCGCAAAAACTCTTTACGGCCATCGACAGCAACATTGTTGATGTGAAGTTCTTTGTGCCCGGCACTAATCAGCCCGGGGCCGTGCGCGGGTTCGGCTCGGTGTTCACCGATGTCGACCTGGCCGGTCCGACCACGATAGAGTTTTTCGATTTTCACAATAACAGCCTGGGCAAGCAAACTGTCCTGAACACACCGGGCGTAACCAGCCTTTCCTTCCTGGGTGTCTCCTTAGAGCAGGCCATTATCAACCGAGTCAGGATTACATCCGGTAACGCCGCCCTCTCGGGCCTGGATGGGTTCGACTTTGTCGCGATGGATGATTTCATCTACGGCGAACCGCAAGCGGTACCTGCGCCGGCAGCCCTCCTTCTCCTTGGAAGCGGCTTAGCCGTCCTCGTGTGGGCGCGGCGGCAGTCTCTTCTGCCTGAATAGCGAAGCTTTCGCATCTTTCTACAATGACAAGGGGGGAGTCGGCCTGAAGCTGACTCCCCCCTGTGCGTTCCACGCATCGTTTCCGTGGTCTATCGATCTCTTCCCTCGCCACCTCGTATCGTCCTTCAGACTACGCTGCCCAACTGCGCACATACGAATCACGGTCGACACCCTTACGAGGGCAGCCGATCCACTCCCTGTGGGTTGACCTGGACTGGGAACAGCTCAATCGGTGGGTAAACGTCCTGCAGATAACGGCTCTTACTGAAACGACAAGAGGAGCCGACCCCTTGGCCGGCTCCTCTTGTCTCGACTATCGTCGAAGCCCGCACTACTTATTGGGCTGCGGAGTCAGCCGAAGATAGGGCTTGATCGATTTGAATCCCTTCGGAAACAGCGTCTTGGCTTCGGCATCGTTCACCGCCGGCGTGATGATGCAATCCTGCCCGTCCTTCCAGTTCACCGGGGTCGCCACCTTGTATTTCGCCGTCAGCTGCAGGGAATCCACCACGCGCAGCAATTCGTCGAAATTCCTCCCGCAGGAGGCCGGATAGGTCAGCATCAACTTGATCTTCTTATCCGGCCCGACCACGAAGACCGATCGCACGGTCATGCTATCCAGCGAGTTCGGGTGGATCATGTCATACAGATTGGCGACCTTCTTTTCCGGATCGGCAATGATCGGATAGGCCACGGTGCAGTTCTGGGTTTCATTGATATCTTTCATCCAACCGCGATGCGAATCCAACGGATCCACGCTGATGGCGAGAATCTTGACGCCCCGCTTGTCGAACTCCCCTTTGATCCTCGCCATATAGCCCAATTCCGTCGTGCAGACGGGGGTGTAATCCTTCGGGTGTGAAAACAGGATCCCCCACCCGCCGCCCAGCCACTCATGAAAATGGATCGTCCCCTCCGTCGTTTCGGCTGTAAAATTCGGGGCATCGTCGCCCAATCGTAGTCCCATGATTCCCTCCTTCGATGTCAGATCTGACTTGGTGATGGCACTGCGTATAAGAGCAGAAAGACAGGGTTAGAGTACCGTTTCTCGTCAGTCCGGTGCAAGCGGAAGCTTGCGAAGCATGCGCACCCCCTGAGGCGGGAGAAACCGCCTGCCGATCCTCAAGTTTTCACTCACCTATCCGATAAGAACCTCAGGTGCCACAGGAGGAGCGCATGGAGAACACGAAACCACCCGCTACCGGACTCCGGATCTCCAACGATCCTATGTACCGCTTGCTTCGCGAGGGATGCATCAAGGAGTTCAACGTCAAACGGGCGGGAGGCGAGCCGGTCGACCTGACCCGCTGCGACTTGCGCGGCCTCGACTTGCGCGGGCTGGAGGCGGATGGATTAGACTTCAGCGAGTGTTACTTTCGGCAAGCCGATCTTCGCGGTATCGATTTCCGCAACGCGAAGCTCGAAGGGGCCAGCATCAATGCAGCCAAGGTTTCCGGAGCGTACTTCCCGATCGAACTGAGCGCGAGCGAAATCGAGCTCTCACTGCTGCACGGCACCAGAATGCGCTACCGGTTCAAGCCCTGACCCCACCCAGACCGATCAACTTCCCGTCAAGTTCAGTTTCACCCGGACCTGCTTTCCCTCTGATGGCGTCAGCTCCGCATCGGTCAGGAACACGCGATCTTCTGGCAACTGGCCCTGTTCGATCAGGTGCTCGCGAATGGCTCTGGCACGACCTTGAGCCAGCTGGCGCAATTCCGACTCCTCAACCGTCATCGCCGGAGACAGCTGTTGTCGCAGTTCGTCGGCCGTCAAGACCCGTTCGACGAATTTCCCTCCCGGGAGCTCTTCACGCTTCATCGGTTGCTTGCCCAACTTCTCCGCGTAAAGATCGCTCAGGAGTTCAAACTCCCGTGAGGGTGAGGGCGCAACTTGCAGATTTTTGGTTCCCCCCTGAGTAAATCGTCGCTGCACCTCAGCCGCAATTTTCTGCAACGCCAGGGCTTCGCGGTCTCGCGCAGGATCGGCCGCACCCGCCACATCCACCCGTAACGCCGGTCGTTCCTGGAGTGCCTTGGCAATCGACTCGATCTTTTGCCGTTCCGCGCTCTCCAGCCCCTCGCTCCCGGCCATGAAGTCGATGAACTGTAAGTCTTCATCACCGCCGCCGACAAGACCTCCCAGCGCCGAAAACGGAGAGGTGGCCACTTTGGTGATCAGATTGACCAACGCATTCAGCACCACCCGGCCGTAGCGAAAGTCCGGTTCGTTCAGATCACCGCGCACCGGCATATCGATATCGATCCGTCCCCGGCGGTCTTTCAACAACCCCACCGCCAGACGAACCGGCAGGCTCGTGGCATCCGGACTGTCGGTTTTTTCCCCGAAGGTCAGCTGATCGACCAGAACCTTATTCTCCCCCACCAGCTGCTGCTTCGACACCTGATACATGAGGTCAAGCGAGAGCTTGCCCTTGGTGATCGGATAGCCGACATACTTGCCCGAGTAGGGCGACACGGCCGTCAAGTCGACGCCCTTGAAGAGGAAGGTCAAATGCGTAAATGAATCCTCGCTCAGGGGATTGATCTGCCCCTGAATCTTCATCGGGGCCACTTCGTCGACGGTCCCAGTCAACGCCACCTCTGCCTTTGCGATCTGCTTCGAAGACAGGCCCTTGATCGTGCCGCTCAGGTTTTGAATTCCGGTTGTGACAACCGGTTCGATCGACTCGTCGATGAACGTGGCCGACAATTTGGAGAATCGCACGACATTTACCTCGATGGGGGTCGGAGCCGCCTTCTTCTCAGGAGCCGTCGCCTCCACCGGCTTTTGTACCGGCGACGGTGCCGGACCTTCAGCAGGAGCCTTCATCAAGCGCGAAAGATTCGTGGTCCCGTCTTTGGCCGTCACAAACCGGATTGCCGGATCGCGCCACGCAATCTCTCCGATCTTCACCTTCGTCGGGGCCACCTCCAGCGCGACCTTGTTCAGCCCCAGCGCCGTCCAGCCAAGGAACTCCTGAGCCGAGCCCCTGTCGGCCACGTGCAGATTGTTCACCCCCGCCTGTCCCGTATACCGGAGCATCGGTTCCGGGTCATGCTGGCTGCGATACACCAGCTCCCCGTCCAATTCCAATTCGCCGTCTCTGATTTCGACCTGCATGCTACGGTCGAGATAGGGCTGGAAGGGGCGCAGGCCGATGTGCGCCAGTTTCAAGATGAGGGCAGTTTCCAGGGGATCCAATTGAAGAGTGCCCTTACTCTCGAAGCTACCCTGTTGATTGAGCCGAAAACCCGCTGCCACCGGCCACGAGCCCCTCAACGGCAAATGAAGCCCGTTCACCGTCACATGCAAGTCATCGATTGCCACCTGCACCGGCGTCTTCACACTCCGATCTTCGAACGCCACCTGCGCCTTGGTCACCTCCAACGCCTGCACGTCCACCGACCAGGGTTGCCCGGGCTCCGTCGCCGGCCGCTCCGGCTCGACCGGGTCCTGCCGGGAAGCCGCAACCGGAGCAAACAGCGGTTTAAAATTCACGACACCGTCCTCGGCAAGCCAGGCACGGATCTCTGCCCCGCTCAGTGCGATCGTCCCGACTCCCGCCTTCCGCTTTGGAAGGTCCATGTGAATGCCCTCGAACGCCAACGCCGGCACCGAAACGACCGGATCGCGATCCCCGGCCGCAGATAGCCGGAAATCGGACAGGACGAATTTTCCATCGTTCACCTGCAGGTTGACCGGAGTCGCCAAGGTATCGAAGTGATACCGGGCATCGATGAGGACGGCGCCGCTGAGAATGTCAAATCGAAATCGATCACGCAGGCTCGGCCAGAACGTGTTGAGTTGGACGTTGGACAGAGAGACATGCCCGTTCGATTCCAGCGGATCGAGGTGGACCGTCCCTTCCCAGGCCAGCGTTTCCCCCTCACCGAACTCGGCCGAGAAGGCATAGGCGTTTTCGCCCCCGCGTCGGGTGCCGAAATTGCGCAGCGTGATTTCAATCGGCACCACATCGATCGTCACCGGTGTGCGTTTCGAATCGTCCCGATACTCGATGACCCCCTGCCGGATACTCAGCAGACGGACCTCGACCGGCGGCACAGGCGCCTTCTCCGCCTTGGTATCGGCGGGCGAGACAGGATCGGCCGGAGAGTCTTGAGCCGGCGGCACCAGCCCCAACAAATTCAACGTGCCATCGGCCCGGATGTGGACAAGGCCAAAGGGGAGCGTCAATCGGATTTCATCGAACAGATAGGCCGACCGCGCCAGCGAGGTCCCTTCGAAATTCACGAAGAGCTCTTGGAACCCCAGCATGGGCGTCTGATCCGGCTCCCGAATTTCGAAGGCCGTCAACATCACCGAAAAGGTAAATGGATTGATACGGACGTCACCGAGCACCACCGGGTGCCGAAGACGTTCGGCCAAGGCAGGAATCGCGTAGGTCTTGACGGCATAGGGCGCGACGACAAAACCGAGCAGCGCATAGAGCGCGACGATGCCACAGAGCACAATGAGGGCTGTTCGATACCGCGACAAGAGCGTCATGTCAGGAACACGTTGAGGAGGTGGTGCGCCCGGTTGGAATCGAACCAACGACCCTCAGCTTAGAAGGC
>CABVRO010000039.1 GCA_902500715.1 uncultured Nitrospira sp.
CAGCAGAACCGCTTCTCGGTGCGCAACATCGGCGGCCGGTTCCGCGAGGAACTGGAGTTCGTGCCGAAGTGGGTCCTGGCGGTGGGGTTGGGATACGAACGCTCCGACATCTCGGGCTTCGTCAATAATTTTTCCGCCACGACGACGACCAGCACGCTCGGGAGCACGATCGGCGTGAACCGGTCGTTCGACAACTGGGCGCCCGACATCTCGCTGAACTATCGGTTGAACGAGGGCACGAACATCTGGACGCGCGCCTCGGTGGGCTACGGCATCCCGCAATTCAGCAACATGACGGTCGGGCTGGACGGCAATCCAGGCTTCAACAACAACGTCAAGCCGCAAAAGAACTTCAATGTCGAAATCGGAACCAACACACAATTGACGCCGACCCTCTGGATCGAGGCCGTCGGATTCTGGACCTTCTTCAAGGACGAAATCATCACGCAAAGCGTGCCGATCACCCCGACGACGGCGGGCAATTTCGCCGTCAATGCAAAGGAATCGCAGTATCGGGGTATCGAACTCGGTTGGCGCTGGATGCCTTTGGAAGGGCTGCGACTCACCGGTGCGTATACGCACATGGATAGTCAGTACATTCGGTTCGTCGATCAGTTCGGGACCGGCGGGGTCGTGACGCGTATCAATCAATCGGGGCGCCAGGTTCCGTCGGTGGAAAAGAATGTCTTCAACATGAAGGCGGCCTACGACCATACGCCGTCGGGGCTCGGTGGCTGGGTCGAGGGGAGTTGGATCGACAGTTTCTACGTCAACAACAACAATACGCTCGGCGCCCCCTCCTATGTCCTGTTCAATGCCAACGTGCACCATTACTACCGCACCCACAACAACCGCTATATCAAGTTCATTAAGACGTATGTGGAACTGGACAATATCTTCGACAAGGCTTACGTCGCGTGGGCCACGCCGGTTGCCGACAGCGTGGCGGATGCCAGCAAACAGGCGTTTTACGCCGGGATCGGACGGTCGGCCTATGTGGGCGTGACGTTGGGGTTCTAGCAGGAGGAGGCGGCAAAGGTGAGACGAGAACGGTGAGACGTCAAACGTCAGGGGGGTGATCATGGAAGGCATGAAGGAACTGGTTGAGTACGGCGTGATCGGCCTCTTGATCGGACTGAGCCTGTGGGCGGTCGCGGTGGCGATCGAGCGCTGGTGGTGTTACCGGCGGATCGATGTGCATGCGTACCCGTCGCTCGACGCCTGTGAAATCGCCCTGACCAAACGGCTGGTCGTGATCGGAACCGTGGCGGCCAACGCCCCCTACATCGGCCTGCTCGGCACCGTGTTGGGCATTATGTTGACGTTCCACACGATGGGCAGCTCCGGCGCCATGGCGGTGACGACGATCATGATCGGCCTGAGTCTCGCGTTGAAGGCGACAGCGGCGGGGCTCGTGGTCGCCATTCCCTGCGTCGTCATGAATAACATCCTCCGGCGGCGTGTCAGCGAGTTGCTGGCGCAGTATAAGGCGCACCATGGAACGTGAAGTCGATCAGATCAATGTGATTCCGCTGGTGGATATCATGCTGGTGCTGCTCGTGATCGTCTTGACCACGGCGACGTTCATCACCACAGGGCAGATACCGGTCAATCTGGCGAAGGCCTCGACCTCGGCCGACCGGCATGACCGGCCGATCGTCGTGACAGTCACGGCTGAGGGGACGGTCTTCGTGGACGACCGTGCGATCGACGAGAAACAACTGGAGATCGTGCTGGCGCCGAATCCCCGTCACTCGCCGGTGTTGGTGCGTGCCGACAAGGTGACGCGCCTGGAGCGATTCGTCGTCATCGTGGATCGCATCCGCCGCATTGGGTTTCAACAGGTGAGCCTGGAAGTGATACGGGCGTGAGGATATAGAGGCCCACACGATGGAGCTGAGGGGGCGATTCTGTAGCATCCGTGAGCATCCGTCGGTAGACAAGTCTTCAGAAAGAGCGTACATGAGCAGGTAGCACGATAGTGCTGGACACCATGACACGATCGACACTCCACAGAGCCCTGGCCGGTCTCGCACTCGGAATCGCCGGGATATACATGACGCTGGCCTTGATGGCGGCCGGCTGTCTCTTCGCCCATGCAGCGCCCTCCGATGGTCATCATCAGCATTCCGGAACCAAATCGCATTCTCCCCTCTGCTCCTGGGCCTGTCAGGCCACCTCCGATGTCGGACCGGCGGCCCACGCGGCCGGCGGCGCGGTCTGGGCGGTCCAGCTCCAAGCGCGTCCCTCTGCTCCTCTGTTCATCGACGTTCAGCCTCACGCCTCTCTTCACAGCCGTGCACCGCCGGTCTCCGCGAGGGGATAGTTCGGGCGGGGCGCACGTCGCCTTTTCTTCACAGCGCATTCGATGGGTGGGCCGTTCCGGTGAAACGCGGAACCGGCACCTCCTCCTCACTGTGAACCGCCGCCATCGGGCGTTCGGCCCGAGCTATTCACTCGATGTCTGAGTCCGGGGTCGGATTGCCCTCTACCCCGGACCTCCCGGCAGCGCAGGCGCTACCCCTGTGACCTCCGCTGCCGGACCCATGCGAGTGTGCACGGAGTCGATGATGCGGAACATGGTGGACCCAGTGATCTTGGGAGGCTCGCGCCGTTCCTTATCAGCGGGGTTGGGGCGGTCTCGACACCGCTCCTCTCCACCGCCACGGTCTCGAAAGGTGTGTGATGGATCAGCCGCTCTTGCGAGTCAAAGAAGCCGCGCATCTGCTCCAGGTGAGCAAATGGACCATCTATCGCTGGATCGACGAAGGGCGGCTGGAGGCGACGAAAATCGGGGGCGGCAGTCTGCGGATCTTTCGTCGCTCTGTGTTGGCATTGGTCGAGGGCAATCGGACGGATCCGCGTCCGACGGAGTCTGTGCCACAGTTGAAAATGGTGCCGCTGACCGGGCGCCGACCGCTCAAGCGGTAAGCAGAATGTGACGGATCCTGGGGTTGTGCACCCTTCTTCAGGATCTGCCTCTTCGGGGTGAACGGGATGGCCTCCCCCTTCACCCCGGCCCTTCAGGGACGCGACCTGTGAAGGAAGCGCGAGGCGATAGGCAGAGAGGAGAACGGTCATGGTCAAGCAGGTATGCGCAATTGCCGTGTTCATCAGTCTCGGTTGCTCTAGTGCGCTGGTTGGAGATGTAGTGCAAGCTGCGTCTCCGAAGGATGGCGAAGTGGCCCTTCCGGCCGACTATGCGAGTTGGCCGAAGTTTCTGAGCGGCGTGCAACGGGAAGATACGAAGCAGGTCCGTGAGCTCTATGTGAACCCAGGCGGCGTGAAGGCCTGTCCGACCGGCTCCTTTCCCAACGGCACCAGGCTGGTGATGGAGCTGTATAAGGCGAAGGTTGAGGGCGAGATGTTAATGAAGGGGGCGGACGGCAAATTGGTGAAGGGCGAGCTGGCGAAAATCTTCGTCATGGAAAAGAACGAGGGGTGGGGACAGGATGTGCCGGAGACCTTGAAGAACGGCAGCTGGCTGTTCGGCGCCTATGGCCCGGACGGCAAAGCGTTGGCTGAAGACTTCACGAAATGCCGGGCCTGCCACGCACCCTTGGCGCAAAAAGATTTTGTCCACCGATTGGATGAGTTCTGTGCCCAAAGCCATCAGGCTCATTAATCTGGGGCATCGGTTCCCTCAGATCCTGGGGTTGTGCACCCTTCTTCAGGATCTGCCTCCCGGGGTGAGTGGGATGGCCTCCCCCTCCACCCCGGCCCTTCGGGGCTTTTCGGGCTGTTCGTGCGGAGAGGCCGGACACGAGGGATGCAAGGCAGAGAATCGACGGAGTCGGCGGAGGGAGCGGCGCATCATGGCTGATTGCACGAGGAAAGCCCCGCACTGGTTACGCATGGCATTGGTGGCCGGTATGGTCTTGTGCGGCATCGATGGGAGCTGGGCCGTCGGCCCCGATGCCTGGCAGCAGTTGTTCGCTGACGGTGTGAAGGCCAGGGAAGCGGCGCACTATGCCGAGGCTGAGCCGCTCCTGGGGCAGGCGTTGCGGGAAGCCGAGCAAGCCGGCGCCGAGGACGTTCGGGTGGCGCTGGCCGCGAATAGTTTGGGGTTGCTGTATCACGACCAGGGGCGGCTCACTGAAGCCGAATCGCTCTACCGGCGCGCACTCGGCATCTGGGAAGCGCAGCTGGGCCCGGAGCATGAAGACGTGGCGGCGGCGCTGAGTAATCTGGCGGAAATCGCCCATGCCAGGGGCGAGTGGGCGACGGCGGAACCCTTGTATGAGCGGGTGTTGGCGATTGAACGGAACACGTTGGGCGCGGCGCACCCCGATGTGGCGATCAGCTTGAACAATCTGGCCGAACTCTATCGTCAGCAGGGGCGGGAGACGGCGGCCGAATCCTCCTACCAGCTGGCCCTCACGCTGATGGAGCAGGCGCACGGCCCCGATCATGTCGAACTGGGGCCGGTGCTCAACAACTTGGCCGCATTGTACAAAAGCCGTCGGATGTATGCCTGGGCGGAACCGTTGTATGAACGGGCATTGAACGTACGCCGGCTGGGCCTGGGCCGCGACCACCCGTCCGTGGCGATGGGTTTGAATAATGCCGCGTGCCTGTATCAGGACGCGGGGTCTTATGCCGTGGCGCAACGATTGTTCGATGAGGCACTGGCCATTGCCGAACGGGTGTCGGGTCCGCTGGCTTCCTTGACCGGCACGATTGTCGGCAATATGGCGTTTCTCGCCGACGAGCAGGGACTGTGGACCCAGGCGCAGTTGTTGTATCAGCGCGCGCTTGTCATTCAACAGGCGCAACTGGGTGTGCATCATCCCACCGTCGGGTTGTTGGTGGAGCGGTATGCGCACGTGCTCGATACTCTCGGGCAGCCGGTTGAAGCCGGATTGTTCGCTGCGCGGGCCGCATCGATCCGGGCGCGGGTTCAGCCGGGAGTCGTGCGGCAGGGCGCGGCCATGCGTCAGGGGCCTGCGGTCGGAGAACTCACGCGATAGGTAGAAGGCGTCAGGAAGAGAGGTGCTCCATGCCGGTGAGTGCTGCGGTGGCGTCACCGCGTCGTGCGGAGATGGCTGAGGGCGCTCAACAGAGGGCGGGGTTGACCGTGGCGGTCGTGCGATTACTGGCGGTCGCCCTCGATATCAGCGAGGGCTGGTCTCCGGCGCCTCCCGCTGCGACGCTCTTGATCCCGTTCGGGTATCGGGACTGGCCGAGCGTGACCTCTGCGGTGGAATCGCCCGGCGGGCGGAACCGGCTCCGGTTCTATGTCTGCCCCAAGGCGCTGCTCACGCCGGACTATCAATCGTTTCCCGTGGGGACCACGTTCGTCGTGGAGTCCGAGCCTTATCCGCAAGGCCCGGGATCCTATCGGGTCAGGCCCTCCGTGTTTGCGATGGAGAAGTGCGCCGGCTTCACGATGAACGGCGCGGGGACGCGCCAGTATGAATCATGGTTGTATGCGAGCTGGGATTCGCCCGCTCAGCAGGCCACGGCGGATCGCGGCCGGTGCGGTGTCTGCCGACTGCCCTGGCTGACTCCCGCCGACGTTCGATGATCGGTGGACGGGGCTCGACGGTTGGACTGCGCTGACCACGCAGTGAGCTCCGATGGGGGAAGCGTACGCCCATACGCTTCCCTCTCCCACCATCTTTTTCTCGGTCTTGCGTTGCCCTCACAGCCGGTGCGGCCTCCTCTTTCCTTACTGACCACGACACGACAAATACTGTAGAATGCCGCCCCAATCGAGTGCCACATCCACTTATCGCACAGGAGGAATCATGATGACCGTATTGCGTTCAGGTATGCTCGCACTCGCCGTGTCCGCGCTGGTGGCGACTGCGCCGGCGGGATACGCCCTGGCCGACGGCGGCGGGCACGTGAAGGAAACGATCAAGCACGCCAAGGAAGGTGTGGAGCACGAGAAGGAAGCGATCAAGCATCTGGAGGAGTCGGTCAAGGCGAGCAACGATCCGCATGCAAAGGAAGCGCTGGAGCATGCCAAGGAAGCCGTGAAGCATGCGGAGGAATCCTTGGTGCATGCGGAACAGGCCTCGAGCCACAAGGGGAAGGCCAAGGGCAAGTAATACGATCTCTGTTCCAAGGGGGAGGCGAGTTCGATCCGGCGTTCTCCCTTGGAACTGTGCCGGAGGGCCTTCCGCCTGCGTGAGTTGAACGTGTTCGGCTTCGCGAGACAGGGCAAACCCGGCCGGGTCCCGGTCGGCTCCGTACGCCACATTTCAACGACACGATCCTGTAGCACCGGTAGGCATCCGTGAGCGCGCATCTGTAGACGGTTGAGCGCGCTGGGGCTATAACTCGACTCCCTAGGAGGAGTCCCCCCATGCGAAAACTCTTCGTGGCCGTGGTTCAGATCCTCATGCTGGCGGGCGGGTCGGGAGTGTGGGCCGCCGACGATTCGTTGGAGCGGTTGTTACGGGCGCAGGCGTTCAATCGGGAATTCGAGGGATTCGATTCGTATCACGTCAGGATCGAAGCGGATCAGCCCCAGCCTGACGGGTCTCATGAAGTGCTGGCGGTGGCCAGCGGGAAATTTTCGGACAATACCAAACGTATGAAAGTGCTGTTTCTCATCGTCGATGGTCACATTGTGGGTGGCCAGGTGTTGGAAGGCACCGGTCTTCCTCCGTGCCTGGCGCAGGAGCATCGTCCGTCCTCATCTCTTTAACCTGACAGGAGGTTCTATGTTGAGCAGGAGTGCGGTCCTTTTTCTGGGCGTGTTGGGCGTGTTGGCCAGTGGAACGTCTGCGTTGGCGCTGCAGGCCGGCGGAGTCGAAGTCGGTGACCTCGAGACTGGCTCCGTCGTGGGTCAGCCGTTCAAAGAGTTGGAAGTGGATGTGCAGCTGTATGCCGTTGAACTGGGCACTCTAAAGGCCTGGTATCCCCCGACCACGGTCATCGATTTCAAAGTTCGTCCGGGTCGCCCGCTGTTGATCAAGGTGACGAATACCACCGCGACGGAGCGGGGCTTTCAAATGATCGACACGGTCAATGCGGCGTCGCCGTTCGTCTTAAAAGCCGAGGTTCGGTTGAAGCCAGGCGAGACGAAGTATATCGGCGTGCCGACCAGCGATTTGTTCAATCAAACCCAGGGCAATACGCTTGAATACCGTGACCAGCTCAATCCCAAGCAGCCCGGCGGCAAACTGCTGATGATCAAGTAACAGACCCTGTCTGTCGTGCGAGTACACGCGCCCCGTTCATCCGCAGGGATGGACGGGGCGTTCTCGTTTCCGCACCGCCGCCGAGACGGCGTACGACGCAGGGCCGGTTACCAATAGTAGGGAAAGCGCCCGTAAGGGCCCCAGTAGGGATGCCAGAACGGACTGTAGTACGGGTAGGGATGGATACGGGACAGATTCGAGTCTTGCGATGGAGTCCAGGTGCGGAACGATTTGATGTCGATCACGGGATAAGTATAGTCGGTCTCGTCGAGCGGCAAGGCGATGGAGCCGGTGAGCTCACCGGTAATGGTCAGGAACGTTCCCTGGGGAATGGTGGCCGGATCCAGAAAGTCCCGTTGGACCGCGACAAACCGCCCCTGCGACTTCATCAGATCGAGCGTCGGTTGTTGCGAGTCGTTGAGCGGTAACTGCAGCACTTCGATCCGGGTGCCGTCTTTCATGCGTCGTGCGGCGAGCACCTGCCCCCCGAGCACCAGGGTCTGTCCCTTGAACGAGTCCGGTGCGGCCTTGATTTGAGAAAACGGCGGAATGTGAGGACCGCTGTCGGCCGACTCATGCATGTCGCCGGACGACGCACAGGCCGCCAGGACCGCAGCGAACCCCCAAATGCCGATCGCCTGTAGAAGTTTCACTCGCATCGTTGGCATTATATCAGACGCATAAGTGGGCGAGTATTGTTTATAATGCCGATGAGCCTGTTGAACCGAACCAAGTTCGAAAAAGGAGTGCAGCGTATGGCGAAGCGTCGTGGATGGCGGGGCAGTCTGTTGATGGGCCTGATGGCGGTGGCGGCTCTCGGGTTCGTGGGAACTGCGCAGGCGGGGAAGGCGGAACTCAAGGGCAACTTCCAGGTGCTGGGCGACGAGAAGTCGACACACAAGTCCGGCAAAGTGCAATTGATTGAATTCGCGGATTTCTACTGCCCGCATTGCCACCGGTTCGACGGCGAGGGGCTGGCGATTCTGGAAAAGGAGTTCGGCAATAAGCTGGAAGCGGTCATGGTAGGGTATCCCGTGATTCCCGGCAAGTTGCCGACCGCCTTCGACATGTATGAACAGGCCAAGACGATGGGGAAGGGCGCTGAGATGAAGCGGGCGCTGTTCCGGACCATCCATAAGGACAAGATCGGCATCATCGACAAGGCGATCCGGGAAGTGTTGATTCGTGAAGTCGGGCTCGACCCGGCGGCGTTCGAAGAAGGGTTGGCCAGCGCCAAGCCGGCGAAGGCCTTCGAAGACGGGCGGAAATGGGGCGATCGCATCAAGATTCAACAGACGCCCACCGTTCTGCTCGACGGCAACATCAAGGTTGAGCAAATCGATCCGGAGAATTTGAAGCTGATCATTCACAGCATTCTGGACGGAGACAGCAAAAAGTAAGCGTCGTCTCTCGTGAAGCGTGAAGGGTCTCTCGTCCTGAGCGAGATACGAACGACGAGATACAGGGTGCAGGCGCATGGCTCTTGATCCAGTCTGCGGCATGACGGTGGAGCCGGGCCGGGCGGCGGGGCATGCAGAACATGAAGGCGCGACCTACTATTTCTGCAGCCTACATTGCCTCGACCGGTTTCGCGCCCAGCCGACTCAATACGTGACGAAGGCCGTCCCCGCCGGGGCGGGCGCGCAACAGCCAGGCCGCCGGTCGCTGCCGATGATGCAGCCGATGTCGGAACAGCCGGCCTCCGGCGGGGAGCGTGATCCGGTCTGTGGCATGACCGTCCAGCCAGCCACGGCGGCCGGCTCCTACACCCATGAGCAAAAGACCTACTATTTCTGTTGCCAAGGGTGTCTCACCAAGTTCCGTGCCGATCCGGCTCGGTACCTCTCCCCTGCTGCCGCCACGCCTGCGACGAAACCTCTGCGTCAGTTCGGAGGAAAGGCCCTGCCGATGCTTGAGGCCTCGCCTGCCGGTTCGACGGCTCCGACCGCGATCGATCCCGTCTGTGGAATGAACGTAGATCCGGCGACGGCGGCCGGCTCCTACACCCATGAGCAAAAGACCTACTATTTCTGTTGTCAAAGCTGTCTCACCAAGTTTCGCGCCGATCCGCAGCGGTATCTCGCCCCCGCATCTGTTCAGCCGACTGCGCCCGCTGTCCTGCCTCCTCCCGGGACGAAGTATGTCTGCCCCATGTGCCCTGAAGTGTTGGAGGAGAAGCCGGTGCCCTGTCCGAAATGCGGGATGGCACTGGAGCCGGATTCGATTCAGCCGCTGCCGACCAAAACGGAATATGTCTGCCCGATGCATCCGGAGGTGGTGAAGGCGGAGCAGGGGGCCTGTCCGATCTGTGGGATGGCCCTGGAACCACGAACCGTCACGGTCGAGGAGGAGCTGAATCCTGAGTTGGTGGACATGGCCAGACGGTTCTGGGTGGGCCTGGGTCCGGCGGCGGCGGTCTTCGTGCTGGCCATGTCGCATATGCTGCCCGGTCACCCGGTTCAGCACTTCCTCTCCGATACGCAGTCGGCCTGGGCGCAGTTTCTGCTGAGCACACCGGTAGTCCTCTGGGCCGGATGGCCGTTCTTTCAGCGCGGCTGGGCGTCGATTGTCCATCGCAGCCCGAACATGTTCACGCTGATTGCAATCGGGACCGGCACGGCCTACCTCTACAGTGTGTTCGCCACCCTCTTCCCCGCGCTGATTCCGCAATCGTTCCACCTGGAAAGCGGGGCCGTGCCGGTGTACTTCGAAGCGGCGGCGGTCATCACGGTCTTGGTCCTGCTGGGGCAGGTGTTGGAATTGCGGGCCAGGAGCCGGACGACCGGCGCGATCCGGGCTCTCCTGGGACTGGCGCCCAAGACCGCACGGCTCTTGCGAGAGGACGGCCATGAAGAGGATGTGTCGCTCGATCAGGTGCAGGTGGGCGATCGCCTGCGTGTCCGACCGGGAGAACGGGTGCCGGTCGATGGGGTGATTCTGGAAGGAGCGACCGCGATCGATGAATCGATGATTACCGGCGAATCGTTGCCGATTGAGAAAACCACCGGGGAGCGGGTGACGGGCGGCACGATCAACGGTTCCGGCGGTCTGGTGATGCGGGCGGATCGCGTCGGGGCGGATACGCTGTTGGCGCATATCGTTCAGATGGTGGCGGAAGCGCAACGCAGCCGAGCTCCCATTCAGCGCACGGCCGACGTTGTGGCCGGCTATTTCGTGCCCATTGTGGTGAGCGTGGCGATCGTGACTGGCCTGGTCTGGGCGTTGATCGGGCCGGAACCGCGTCTGGCCCATGCTCTGTTGAATGCCGTCGCCGTAGTGATCATTGCCTGTCCCTGCGCCCTGGGTCTGGCAACACCGATGTCGATCATGGTCGGGACCGGTCGCGGTGCTGCCGCCGGCGTCCTGTTCAAGAAAGCTGAAGCGCTGGAGACCATCGAAAAGGTCGATACGCTGGTCTTCGACAAGACCGGCACACTCACAGAAGGTAAACCCAAACTGCGCGTCGTGAGCGCTGTGGCTCCCTGGTCAGAAACAGACTTGTTGCGATTGGCGGCGTCGGTGGAACGCGGCAGTGAGCATCCGGTAGCGGCCGCGATTGTCAGTGGAGCTGAGTCGCGGGGTATCACATTGGAGTCGGCGTCCGGGTTCACGTCAACAACGGGAAAAGGCGTCGTGGCGACGGTCGGGACCAAGCACGTGGCGGTCGGGACGCTCGATTTGTTGCGAGATCTACGCATGGACGACGAGGCCTCCCTGGCCGCATTGGAAGCCGATGCCGAATTGATGCGCCAGACCGGACAAACCGTGATGTTCGTGGCGGTCGATGGCCGGGCGGCCGGCTTGCTCGGCGTGGCCGACCCGATCAAGAATTCGACCCCCGAAGCTTTGCGGTTGTTGCGCCAGGAAGGCATTCGTCTGGTGATGGTCACCGGCGATCATGCCGTGACGGCGCAGGCGGTGGCGAAGGAGCTGGGCCTGGACGAGGTCCGGGCCGGCGTGAAGCCGGATGAAAAGAGCCGGATCGTGCAGGAATTACAGAAACACAGTCACGTAGTGGCGATGGCGGGGGACGGCGTCAACGATGCGCCGGCCTTGGCGCAGGCGGATGTCGGCATGGCCATGGGAACCGGAACCGATGTGGCGATGGAGAATGCCGGGGTGACGCTGGTGAAGGGCGATTTGCGCGGGATTGTCCGGGCGCGCCGCTTGAGCAAGGCCACCATGCGCAACATCCGCCAGAATCTCTTCTTCGCCTTTGTGTACAATATGATTGGGGTGCCGGTCGCCGCCGGGCTGTTGTATCCGTTCTTCGGTCTTCTCCTCAGTCCGATGTTGGCCAGCGCGGCAATGACGTTCAGTTCCCTCTCGGTGATTTCGAACGCCTTACGCCTCCGGCATGCCGATTTATGAGTTCTGAGTGTGCAACCCCCTGCCGCGTGTTAGGTTGGGGCCTGTCTTGTTGGAGGACGTATAGCCCGATGTCGATGAGTCGATCTCATCCCTGCCTGCTGGCTGCGGGCCTGCTCGGTGCCCTATTGGGAGTCGGGCCGACGGTGTCCGCTTCCTCCGCCGAATCAGTGACGATTCGCCCTTCGCGCGTGAGTACGTCCGTCGATTTGCAGGCCCAGGTGCGAACCACTGCGGCTAAAGTGCTTCCCGCTGTCGTCAGCATCGCCTCGACGGTCATGGTGCACGATCAAGCCTTCAGCGATGAAGGTCTGCCCTTCGGCATGTTCAAAGACGTGCCGCCGCGCCGGCAATATGGGCAGGGCTCCGGGGTGATCGTCTCGTCGGACGGGTACATCATCACCAACAACCACGTCGTAGCCGATGCGGTCGACGTGGAAGTCATTCTCGCGGACCGACGACAGTTCAAAGGCCGGGTGGTCGCAACCGATCCGAAAACCGATGTGGCGGTGGTGAAAATCAGCGCCACCGGCCTTCCTGCTGCGGCTTGGGGCGATTCCAGCGCGCTTGCGGTCGGTGATTTCGTGCTCGCGATCGGTAATCCCCTCGGCCTGAGTCGCACTGTCACCTTCGGCATCGTCAGCGCGGTCGGTCGCGCGGATGTGGGCGTGGCCGATGTGGAAGATTTCATTCAGACCGATGCGCCGATCAATCCCGGGAACTCGGGCGGCGCGCTGGTGAACACCAACGGAGAGTTGGTCGGGATCAACACGGCCATTGCCAGTCCGACGGGCGGCAGCGTCGGCGTGGGATTTGCGATTCCCAGCAACATGGCGAGAACCGCCATGCAGAGTCTCATCAAGACGGGCCGGGTCGTCCGGGGATTTCTGGGGGCCTCCACGCAGGATGTCACGCCCTTGCTCGCCAAGACCTTCCATCTGCCCGACGTGAAGGGCTCGATCATTACCGACCTGCAGGCCAAGGGGTCTGCCGAAAGGGCGGGATTGAAGCGCGGCGATGTTGTAGTACGTTTCGACGGGCGCGATGTGATGGATAGCGGCCATTTGCGCAATCTGATGGCCACGGCGGCCATCGGCAGCAAACACCGGATCGAGCTGCTCCGCGATGCGAAGTTGATGCAGACGGACCTCACCGTGCAGGAAGCGCCGCGAGAACGGCCCAAGAAAACGCAGACGGCAGACGCCGCCGGTGCCACCGCGCATCCGCTGTCCGGCGTGATCGTCGATGAGGTGACCCCGGCGCTGGCGCGTCAGATGGATTTGCCCGTCAACGCCGGCCTGGTCGTGACGGATATCGAAGACGGCAGCTTGGCGGAAGTGTCCGGGCTTCAGCCCGGCGATCTGATCCTGGAACTCAATCGACAGCCCATCCCCACCTTCAGCACATTTCAACGGCTCGCCGAGCCGCTCCGCTCCACAGATCTTGCGCTGCTGCTCATTAATCGACAGGGCAGTCTGCTCTATATCCCGATCCAAAGCGAATAAGGCCGATCGCGTCGCGTTCTCGGCCGTCGTGAAACGTCAAACGTGCAACGCGGGGACGAAGAGCGCATGGTTGATGGCCTTCTCTTTCGGACGATCTGCTACGCGCTCGATGCCATACGCTCCTTCGTCCGGCCGAGAGACGAACGACGGAACTTGCGAAAAAAATTGATTCTATAAGCCGGTGCGGCATACTGAGTCGGTATCGGAGAGAGACTCGTAGGACTCCAACTCAAAGAGGTGCGTTGTGTGGACGATCACGCGGGTGAGTTGTTGCCTCGCGCTCTGGCTGTGCGCGGCCTGTGCGCCTGAACCGGAGGCGGCGCCGTCCTATCTGGTCGGCGTGTGGGAAACCACGGCCGAAGGGTACCGGGAGCAACATATGTTTATCGATGAGCACCGGATCGGGTTCGGCACGAGTGCCGTCACGGCAAATGGGTATGTGATTACGCACATCGATGAAAGCCGCGAGGGGACCAGGAACCTGTTCGTCGTGTCGTATCAGGATGCCGACCAGGCCAAATTTCAATTGGCCTTCTTTTACGACCCGGCCGGAGGCGGACGGATCACCTTCAAGAATCAGGATCATTTAACATGGACGAAAAAAGCGGCGACCGCTTGAGCCGGCCACGATTTCGACGCCATTTCCTGTGGGACACGGTGCAGCCACGCTTCCTAGGGCTGAGCTTCTGCTATGTCGTGGTGGTCATTGCGGCCGTGGCGGGGGCGCTCTTCGTGCCGTTGATGCTGGAACTTAATCACCTGCCGCTTTCCTCCATCGAAGCCCAACGAGTGGCCGATCAGTTCGAATTGCTGCACAGCCGGTTTTGGCCGGTCGTGTTCGTCGTCTCTCTCCTGTTGACTGTGCATGGTGTGTTTTTCTCACACCGTATTGCCGGTCCGCTCTATCGCTTTCGCCGGATCTTTCAGTCCGTCGCGAGCGGGGATTTGACCGTGCGCACGTCGATTCGCAAGAGCGACTATCTCCATGTGGAAGCAGAATATTTGGGAGAGATGGTCGGCGCGTTGCGGGAGAAGATCGCCCGTCTCGAGGCGCACCATGCCGACATGGTTCCGCAGTTGGATCGTTTGAAAGAGGCGGCGGCGCGAGGATCGTTCCGCGAGGTGGAGCAGCAGGCCGACCGATTGTGCGCGACCGTCGAACAGCTGACGCAGGCGATGGAGCCGTTCCAGACGAACAGTAAGCCGGGTGAGGCGAGCCCCGCGACGTTGCCCACCGCCGCTGGATTCTAGGATCGTTATGGCCCACGTTCCCTTCGATCGTCGCCAACAGGGATTTACCATCATCGAATTGATGATCGCCATGGCGATCGTCGGGGCGTTGGCGGGTCTGGCGATTCCCAACTATCTGGGATTTCTCGATAAGGCGCGAGTGGCGCGAGCGATCGCCGAAATACGCTACATCGAGCGGGTGATCGATTCGTACGAAGCCGCCTATGATACCCTTCCGAACAGCTTGGCCGATGCGGGTGCCGGGGAGATGGTCGATCCCTGGGGCAATCCCTACGAGTACCTGAACATTGCGGCCCTAACGCTCCCGGGAAATGGGGGTGGCGGTGGCAATGGGGGTGGTGGGGGCGGGTCAAAAAAAAACGCCTGGCTGTGGTTGCTGCCCGATGAGGCATACGCAGGACAGGGTGGCGGAAATGGCAGCAAAGGAAAACCGCGCAAGGAACGCTTTCTCCATCCGATCAATTCGGACTACGACCTGTACAGCATGGGCAAAGACGGCGAGAGCGTGGAGCCGTTGACGGCTCAAAAAAGCCACGACGATGTCATTCGAGCAAATGACGGCAGTTTCGTCGGGCTGGCGATAGAATTTTAACGAAGAGTCAGCCACGGTGCAGATCGAATCTTCCTTTCTCCGCAGTCGTGTCGCCCGCCGCGTGTTCGCCCTGTTCATCCTCTGTGCCCTGGTGCCGGTCGGCGCGTTGAGCCTGGTGTCGCTCGCCGATGTCAGAAGCCAGCTCACGCAGCAGGCCGAACGCCGCGTGCGGCAGGAGAGTAAGGCCATGGGCATGGCCATCTACCAACGGCTCCTCCTGCTGGAAGCCGAACTGCTGTCGATCAGCCGACAGCACCATGCGATCGCCCCGACAGTGCCGGGTGACGTCCCGACGCAGCCGCTTCCGAGCACACCGGGGTATTCGGGTATGGCCCGCATTTCTGGAGACGGCGCGACGAGTGTCTTTCTCGGGGAGCTGCAGTCGATTCCCACCGTGTCGCCGGCGCAGTGGGCGTTGCTGCGCCAGAACAAATCGCTGCTGACGACGGCGCCCGACGACACGGGAGTCAGGCGCCTGCTCTTGCTCAGACCGTCCGATTCCGATACGTCGGCGGTGGTGGGCGAAATCAAGGGGGACTATCTGTGGGACCTGGCCGGCAGCATGACACTCCCGACGGAGATGTCCATGTGTGTGTTCGGGACCGCGCCGGAGGTCCTGTTCTGCAGCCCGTCCGCTCCGGCAACACTCAAGGAGCAGCGGATCGGACAGGGCCAAGGGGGCAGCACGTCCCTATTGAAATGGCGGGATGAGCAGGATTCCTATATTGCAGGCTATTGGGCGATTCCGCTCCGCTACCAATTTTCGACGGCGCCTTGGACTGTGTTGTTGAGTGAATCGCGAAGCTCGGTGCTCGCGCCGCTGGCGAGCTTTCACTATCGCTTCAGTCTGGTGGTCGTGATCGCTTTGTTGTGCGTGGCGTTCTTGAGCGTGAATCAAATCCGGAAGACCATGGTGCCGCTGGAGGAACTGGGTAAGGGCACCCGACGGATTGCCAAGCGAAATTTTTCGACGCCGGTAGAGGTTACGAGCGGGGATGAGTTCGAGGAGCTGGCGGCCTCCTTCAATGCCATGGCGAACCGGCTGCATCAGCAATTTACGCAATTGGCCACGATTCATGAGATCGACCGGTCGGTGCTGTCGGTGCTCGATCCCAGCCGGATTGTCGATACGGTTCTCGCCAGGTTGCGCGAGGTCTCCCCCTGTCAGGGGCTGGCCGTGTTGTTGATCGATCCATCCGAGCGCAGCCGTGGATGGCTGTATGCCAGGCTCGGACCGGAAAGCAAGCAGACGACGATGAAGGGAGTGACGGTGACGGAGGCTGAGAGCTTGATGCTCACTGCGCACCGGGACGGCGCCACCCTGATACAGCCGGCCGGAGCAGGGGCGTTTGCCGATCTGAGCGGGCGGGGGAGTGAGTCCCTGTTGGTGTTGCCCCTTTTTCGCTCGCACGAACTGTTAGGCGGGATTGTGTTGAGTTACCGGACGGCGCCCGACATGCACGAGGATCACATCGTGCAATTGCGTCAGTTGGCCGATCAGGTGGCGGTGGCGCTGAGCAACGCCTCGGATCTTGCGGAGCGGAAGCGAGCGGAAACGTCCTTGCGGGAGAGCCATACGAAGTTGGAAGCCGCCATGACCGAACTCCAGACGACGCAACAGCAGATGGTGCAACAGGAGCGGCTGCGGGCGCTCGGACAAATGGCGAGCGGGATCGCGCACGACTTCAATAATACCTTGTCGCCGATCATGGGATTCAGCGAACTCCTGCTCATTGCGCCTCAGATGGCGGCGGACCCCGCGCAACTGAAGGAATATCTGCAGACGATCAATATGGCGGCCAAGGACGCGGCGAAGGTCGTCAGCCGGCTGCGGGATTTCTATCGCCCCCGCCTCGATGCGGACCTGGCCGGCATCGTCGATCTGAATAGCCTGGTCCAGCAAAGTGTGAAGCTCAGCCAACCGAAGTGGAAAGATCAAGCCCTGGCGAATGGCGTGGCGATCGAGATCAAAACGGAATTGGAATCGGTGCCCTCGGTCGCCGGGCATGAATCGGAATTGCGCGAGGTGCTGACGAATCTGGTGTTTAATGCCGTCGATGCGATGCCCAAGAGCGGGTCGATTACGCTCCGCACCAAAGTCGACGGCGATGCGGTGCGCCTGGAAGTCAGCGACACCGGCACGGGGATGACGGAAGAAGTGCGTCAACGTTGTCTTGAACCGTTCTTCTCCACGAAGGGCGAAAAGGGGTCCGGTTTGGGATTGGCCATGGTGTACGGCATCATCCGGCGGTTGCGTGGCACCATCGACATCACGAGTGCCGTCGGCGTGGGGACGACGTTCAGCATCCGCCTCCCGATTCAAGCGGCGGCGGAAACGGGCACAGACCATGACGGCCACAACATGGACGGGGTCCGTTTGCAAATCCTGGTCGTCGACGACGATCCTCTGGTAGGCCGTGTGACGGGCGAATATCTCCGGGTGGCCGGGCACAGCGTGGAAGTGGTCGGGAGCGCGGCCGAGGCGATCAAACGGTTCAATCCCGAGCGGGTGCATCTGGTGGTGACCGATCATGGGATGCCGCATATGACCGGCCGCCAGTTGGCCGATGTGATCAAGAAAGTCTCGCCCGATACGCCCGTGCTGCTGTTGACGGGAGGCGATCAGATCGAGCAGGAGGACACCGTGTCGCAGGCGGTCGATGCCGAATTGAGCAAGCCGCTGACGATGGGGGCGCTTCGGCAGGCGTTGTCCACGCTCCGGTATCCGAAGTCCCTCCCTGCGGAGAGCCAGAAAGAAATTGGCGATGCGGCATGAGGATGGTAGGGTAGAGGTAGTAGGATTTCGAGAACCAGGAGCCCGGGTATTGCCATGTCGGATCTTGATGTGAGCGCCGCCAAACTGCTGTTGATCGATGATGATCTGCCTAGCCTCAAACTGATGGAGGCGATCCTCAAACAGGCCGGATACGAAAAAATTACGACGACGACCGACCCCCGCCAGGCTGTGCAGTTCTATCGAGAGGTGAAGCCGGATCTGATCGCGACGGACATGCGGATGCCGGAGATGGACGGATTTGAAGTCATGCGGCAGTTGGCCGGCGTCATTCCCACCGAGGAGTACCTCCCGATTCTCGTCATTACCGGCGAGCTCGATGCCCCGACAAAGCACAGGGCATTGGCGGAAGGCGCCAAGGATTTTCTGAACAAACCGGTGGATGCCACGGAAGTGGTGCTCCGCATCAAAAACCAATTAGTCACGAGGCAGCTGCATCGACAGCTGCGTATGCACAATGAACATTTGGAGGCGCAGGTCCGCTTGCGCACCAAAGTCGTGGAGCAAACGCAGCTGGATCTGCTCAACCGTCTCGCGCTGGCGGCAGAATATCGGCATGACGCGACCGGCGGCCATGCCTGGCGTGTCGGGCGGATGGCGATGTTGCTGGCGGAGATGAAGGGGCTGCCTGCGGATCAGGTGGAAATGATCAAGAGGACCGCTCCGTTACACGACATCGGGAAAGTCGGCTTGCTCGATGCGGTGATTCTCAAGACCGGGCCCTATGATGCGGCCGACTGGGAGGCGATGAAGCAGCATACGAAGATCGGTTCGCGTCTGTTGTCCGACAGCCGGGCACCGCTCTTGATGATGGCACGAGAAGTGGCCCTGACGCATCACGAGCGATGGGATGGCACCGGCTACCACGGGATCAAGGGTGTGCAGATCCCGCTGGCTGGACGCATTGTGGCGTTGGCCGATGCGTTCGATATCATGACGCACCCCAGCCCCTACAGAGCGACGCTGACGCTCAATCAGGCCAAGGTTGAGATCGAAGTCCAGGCAGGCAAGCAGTTCGATCCCGAATTGAGTGCCCTCTGTTCGAGACTCATCGACCGTGAAGGCGAAAAACTGTTGGCCGCAACGGGCCCCCTTCAGCTGGTCGCGTAGGATTTCTCTTTCCGGTCCGATTTCTCCTGCCGGGTAGCGCCTCACGAAACATTCTCCTCAGGGCTGCTTGACGCATTCGCGTCTGGCTTTGTATTATTCGTGCCACGATCCCTAAGTTCGTAACACGGAAATCAGGGACATGACACAGCTTGCGCGATTCGGCGTATCGCTCGATCAGGACCTTCTTGCCGATTTCGACCGGCTGATCGAACGGCGCCGCTATACGAACCGCTCCGAAGCGATCCGCGACTTGATCCGGGACAATCTGGTCGGGCAGCAATGGGACGAGAATAGGGAAACCGTCGCCACGATCACATTCGTATACGACCACCATGTGCCGGGGCTGGCGGGAAAACTCACCCATATCCAGCACGATTTTCAGGGGCACATCCTGGCGGGCATGCATGTGCATCTCGACCACGATCACTGCCTTGAAGTGCTGGTGGCGAAAGGCAAGGGAGCCGCGATCCGGAAAGTGGCCGACGCTTTATTGAGCGTCAAAGGCGTAAAGCACGGGAAACTCACCATGACGACGACGGGTAAGGGATTGCGGTGATCGGGCGGTGACTCGGGCCGTTCTCCTCGTCGTATTGCTTGGCTTGCTGTTCCGAAGCACTCCTCTCAGGGCCCATGATCCCGACGCGCCTGATCTCGACGTGCCCGAGGTGACCGTCGAAGCCGACCGCCCGGTGGCGGCTTCGTCGCAGCAATTCATTCCCGACAAGGAGTATCTCCTCCAGCCGCAAGGGCGCCCGGCCCAGGTACTCCGCCTCATCCCGGGATTTATTGCCGTCGAACATTCCGGCGGCGCCGGCAAGGCCGACCAATATTTTCTTCGCGGGTTCGATGCGGATCACGGCACCGATGTCGCGTTTTTTGCCGATGGCATGCCGATCAATCTGCGTTCCCATGCGCACGGCCAGGGGTATACCGACCTCAATTTCATCATTCCGGAAACCATCGAGGGCCTCGATGTCTACAAGGGCGCCTATCTGCCGGAGTATGGCGATTTTGCGACGGCGGGGGCGGTCAATTTCAGGACGCGAGCGGCAGTGAAAGAGGGCGTGGTGCAGTCGGCCGGCGGGCAGTTCCATACGCAACGCCACCTGCTGATGCTCTCCCCGACGACGGACCGTGTTCGCTCGTTGATTGCTGCCGAGGGGTACTACACGAACGGACCGTTTCAGCAGGACAATCGTTACTTCCGAGGCAATCTGCTCGGGAAGGCGACGATAAATCCGAGCGCCCGATCGGAGCTGTCGGTGACCGGGACCTTTCACAAGTCCCAATGGAATGCGTCGGGAGAGATCCCCTTGCGCGCCGTTCAGGACGGGTCGTTGGATCGGTTCGGAGCGGTCGATCCTTCCGAGGGCGGGCGAACGATGCGCAGCACCGGCCGGCTCAACTATCACTACGACACAACGTCGGGCGGCCGGTTTTTTGCCAATGCCTATGCGCAATACTACCGCTTCGATCTCTTTACGAATTTTACGTTCTTTCAGAACGACCCCGTCAACGGCGACGGGTTTCAGCAGTCCGATCGGCGGGTCATGTATGGCGGCGACATCGGCTACAAGCAAACCGCACGATGGTTCGACATGGAGGGCGCCGCCACCATTGGGATGCAATCCCGGGTCGATCACATTCATGCGCGGCTCGGACCGCAAGTGCTCAGAAATCCGCTTGGGAGCACGAGCGATACGGATATCACCGTAGCCTCTTATGCCCCCTTTTTCAAACTGGAAGTGCAACCGACATCATGGATGCGTCTGGCCGGCGGCGTACGCAGCGAGGTGTTTACCTTCGATGTGCGTAATCGTTGTCAGACCTGCGTGGCGCAAGCCTCCGGGAGCGCCGATTCCGGTCTGGTGTTGCCGAAGGCGAACCTGATCATCGGCCCTTGGTTGAGCACGGAACTCTTTCTGAACTATGGCGAAGGGTACCATAGTAACGATGCGCGTTCGGCGGTGACTCCGGCCGCCTCGCCGCTGGCGAGAGCCAAGAGTTATGAGGTCGGCTTTCGGTCAAGACCCTGGGGTTCGGATGGTATTGAGCTGACGGCCACGGTGTGGGCCCTGGACATGAAGCAGGAACTGGTGTTTGTCGGCGATGAGGGAACGACGGAGATTCGTGGCGCATCCCGTCGGCGCGGTATGGAGGTCGGGGCGCGCGGGCAGGTCTGGGGGCCGGTGTATTTCAACGGCAGCATCACCTGGACCAAGGCGGAGTTCCGCAACGGCGATGCCATTCCCCTGGCGCCGGAGGTTACGGCGTATGGCGCGCTGCTGCTGCGGTGGCCGGAAGGACTAACCTCCCAACTGCAAGCGACCTATCTGGGCGTTCGCCCGCTGACGGAGGATCGCAGTATCCGCGCCCCCTCCTGGGTCGATATCGACTTGTCCGAACGGTACCAGATTCCGATCAAGCTGGCGCATGGGCGACTCGAAGCGTTTCTGTTCGTGCAGAATCTACTCAATACGAAGTGGGAACAGGCGGTCTTTGCCTTTGAGTCGAGACTCAGAAATGAAGCAAGAGGCGTGACCGATATTCACTTTGTCCCGGGCAATCCGCGGATGGTTATGGGGGGCGTCGCATGGTACTTTTAGCAGCCTTCTGAAAATGCTCCCCAGCTTCGTTCTCGGCTCGAACGCATCCTCAACGTACCCCGAGGGTACGCCTCCGGTGCATTCTTCGCCTGCGGCCTTGTTGGTGGGCATTCTGAGAAGGCTGCACATTGAAATCAGGAGGCGGTACTCGCCCATGGGAGAGGTTTTGCCGAGAAGCTACTTTGCTGGCTCGACCGTCGAAGTTGCGCGGTCGTTGATCGGCAAGTACCTCGTACGGGACAACGGGGCAGAGCTGATGGCCGGACGTATCATTGAGGTCGAGGCCTACGTCGGCCCGGAGGACAAGGCCTGCCACGCGTCGAAAGGACGAACGGCTAGGACGGAGGTGCTCTTCGGCCCGCCTGGAATGGCCTATGTATATCTCTGCTACGGGATGCACGAGATGTTGAACGTGGTGACCGAGCAGGACGGCTATCCGGCGGCCATTCTCTTGCGGGCCGTGGAATGCAACGGGTTGCTCATCGATGGACCGGGCCGGCTGACCCGCGCGTTCAGCATCGATCGCCGATTGAACCGGTGGGATCTCACGGCCGGGGCTATGCTCTGGTTTGAGGATCGCGGGGACTCGTTGCCGCAAGAAGCTCTTAAAACCTATCCGCGGATCGGGGTCGATTACGCCGGGGAATGGGCGAAGAAACCGTGGCGGTTTCGGTTGCAGACGGAGGCCGGCTCACGTCGAAAGAAGCGGTAGGCAGCGATCACGGGATTAAAGTAAACGGGGCCGGTGTCGTGAGACACCGGCCCCGCTTTCGTTCTATCGAAGGGAAACTAATCGATCTTACGGTCGCCAGTGATCTTCGTGGCAGAAGTCACCGGTGGCTCGATCTTGATTTGCGGACCCTGCACGTTCGGCAATCGACCGGCGCCTTGGCCTTCGGTAATCCGCGCGTTGTCCGACTTCACTAATTTCTGTTCGGCATGTTTGCTGGAGGAATCCGCAGACTTCAGCAGGGTGGACTCGCCGGCCGCCGCCTTCTGGCCCGGGTCATTGGCTGTCGGCTGTCCGTTTACCGGGCTGCCGTCGTTCTTCATCGGATAACCTTCGTGCTTCGGCAACAGGGCCGGATTCGCGGAGGCCATCGAACACATAAACAATACACCTGCAAGGGTCGCGACGCTGCCGATCACGAATTTCATACCCCTACTCCTTTGAAAGAATGTGAAAGTATGGTGGTCGAGTATAGACGTTAAAAGCCTAATGAGTGCGGGAATCTTAGCGATCTGAAGAAGCCGTGTCAAGGATAAAGGGGGGAGGGGAGGACAGGCGCGGCAGCCTCCTTTGCTCGCGCAACGCGCGGCCTCCGAAGGCCCTCGTTGGATGTGCGCAGGAGGAGGCCCTGCAATCTACCGTTGAAGCGGAAACAAGCGAGGCGGCCTTACGAGACAAACCCCGCCTGGCGAGAGGATCGGACGCTGGAGCAGGTATTCATGAATAGTCCGGGCTTAGGAGGCGGCGGTTGGCCTGCGTGGCGGACGGCGTCCGCGCCCTCGATACCGATGGGCCGGCCCTCGGCTGACACCGGGCAGACGGATCGTCACTGTGGTCCCTTCGCCTGGTGTCCCGGAAATGCCGATACTGCCCTGATGTTCCTCGACGATTTTCTTCACGGTGGCGAGGCCCAGGCCGGTGCCGGACCGTTTCGTCGTAAAGAACGGCTCGAACACCTTGTCCACATGTTCGGGGGGAATCGGCGCCCCGTTGTTCTTGATAAGGATCTGGACTTCCAGATGTCGTCCTGCCCGCTGGTTGCTCATGGAGATGGTCAGGATGCCGCCCGGAGTCATGGCTTCGATCGCATTCTTGAAAATGCTGAGGAAGACCTGCTGCATCTTCGCTTCGTCGGCCCGTACCGGGGCGAGGATTCCCGCATATTCTTTGACCACCTGGATGCGCGTGGCTTCCAGTTCGGTTGCCACTACGGTTAACGCATTTTCGACCATTTCCGGAACACGGCAAAGTCGGCGCATGAGGTCCAGCGGTTTGGCGAAGTCCAGGATTTCGTTGAGAATCGCTTCGATACGAATCAGGTCCCGCATGGCGTTTTCGACACGGGTTTGCGGGTCGAAGTCGAGGATGCCCTCGGCGGTGACCTCTTCCAACTGCGCCCGAATCGAACCCAGCGGTTCCCGGATTTCAGTCGCGAGGAAGGCGCTGAACTCTCCGATGGCCGCCTGCCGTTCCTGTTTTCTGATCACCGGTTCCGTCGAGGTCAACGCGGCTGAGCCTGCTGCCGTGTCGGGCGCGCCCTCGGCCTTGGCGGCGCCCGGAGCTGCGGGTGGCGCGGCCTGGAGCAGTTCGACCAATTTGAGATTGATCGGTTCGAGCAGGCGGGCATCGGTCACCGCAAACCGGTCTGCTTCTTTCGAGGCCAGGGTGATGGTGCCGCCGACCTGGCCGCGCAGGAAGAAAGGCAGCACCAGCGACGACTGGAACCGGTCTTTGTATAGGTGTTTATGATCGAGAAAGCGGCCTTGCGTCGAAGCCAGATCGTGATCGACACGCGGTTTACGGTGGCGCACCACCCATCCGGCGGCGGAGGCGTCGAGCGTCAAGCGCTGGCCTGCTTTCAGATCTTTCTTCTGGTCTTTCGGATCGGTCTTTTGTTCTCCGGCGATCCCGAGCACTTCGACGTTCCCGGCGAGCGGGTCATACGCGCCGATCCAGGCGCGGTCGAAGGCCAGGGTCTGCCCCAGCTCATTCAGTAGCACCACGATTTTTTCTTGGATCTCCGGGGTTGCATGGGAGGTCGGCGCGTTGTAGACATCCGGAGCCGCGATGACCGGCTGCGGTTCCTGCACAACCAGCGGACGGCTCAGCAATACATTGAGATCGAAGAGGCTGTCCTGTTCAAGCGCCTTGGTAATATCGTCGCCAGCCTGCTCCAGCATCGTCTTGTCTTTTTTGGCATAGACGGCATTGTCTTTCCGCCCGATCACCAAAAAGCCGAAGGTGCGCTGACGGTGCCGCAGCGGCACGCCCAGCAGGGACTTGGCCCCAGGGGTGACCAGGCGAAGGCGCATGGTGCGTGAGGCCTCAGGATCGTTGCCGGCGGGGACGGAGGTCAGCACCTTCTGCGAGGACAGCGTGCGGACGATCGATTGAACATCGCGTGGCGTGAACCCGCGGTGAACCTGCGTCGTGAGCGGCCCCTGTTCCTGGTGAAAAATCGCAACCAGGGCGGCATCGGCGGGTAAGCCGTTGACGACGGAGGTCAGGGTGCGTTGCAGATGCGTATCAGCGGCGGCTTTTTTTTCTGATTCGGCTGGAGGACTCATCGACCTCTATGCAGGATGTTGCCGGCTATGCAGGGGGCTACCGCTGGTGTCCCGGTCCGGATGACTCCGGTCACGAGTCATCGCCCGCAGCATGTTCGGAACATGGTGCTCGTTATAGGTTGTGCGCTCTCGGCGGTGAATAGCGAGCGTCGGGCGGCATTGTAGCAGTCGGAGCAAGGTAACTCAAGGAAGCACATGAATTTGAAGAGCCTATGGCCGATAGCGTAGGGCAAGGTTCATGGGGTCTCCCGCCGTTGGCGCTATACGCCATACGCAATCAGCTCTCCTCTGCTAGTTCGGGTTGATGATCGTGGGCGGGCGCTGGGGATGATCGTGTCGTTCCACCCGGGTATGTTCCACCACCAGGATCATATTGAGCAGGCTGCTCACAAGGCTGATGACAAAGGCGCCCCAGAAGGACGCCCCGAACCCGACAACAGTAAAGCCTTTGACAAGGGCGGCGGTCAGCTGCAGCAGCAGGGCATTGATCACCACCATGAACAGGCCGAGCGAGACGACGATCAGCGGGAGCGCCAGCAGGTAGAGCAGCGGCCGGATGAGCGTATTCAGCACCGTCAGCACGAGCACAGCGGCCAGACCGGCGCCGAGGCTCTCCGATTCGATGCCGGGCACGATGGTCACGGCGAGAAAGACGGCCAGTCCCATGATCAACACCCGCATGACAATGGGACGCAGGCCGCCACTGCTGCTTGCGCTATGCTGACTCCCCTGCAACTGAAAGACTCGCATACGGTTCTCTCAGGATGTTGAAAACGTCCGCCAACTTCGTTTTCGCGTCATTCAGAGGCTCAACGTACCGAAGTGTACGCCCGCCTCTTCGTTCGCTGCGGCCTTACTGAACGGCCGTTTTGAACATCCTCTACCATTGCCGCCCTCTCCGTAACCGGCGGCTCTTGGCTATCTATTGTGCCTCTTTGGGTTTGGAATCCGAGTAGTGGACTTCCGTGGCGGTGAGGCCGTCGGTCCCCTTTTCCGCTTCGATGACCACCCGGTCTCCCACCTGCGGCGGACTTTTCGGGCGGCGAAGGTTCCGCACCTTGTATTGCGTCTTGTCCGTGATTCGCACCGACACGACCTGGCCCTTGGGGGTTTTGACCTCGATGTGGGTCGCGTCGATGGCGGCCACGACGCCGAGCACATGCTGCCCGCTCCCATGGGCGGCCACCACGGCCGGGGCGCAGATCAGAAGGAACGCGGCAATGAAGAGTCGAAGGAATGTCACGGGTCGTCCTTTCGTTGGCGAATTAATGATGATGCGATCCGGCGGCTTTGGAAGCTGCAGAGTCGTCACCACCCAGAAATTGGTCGATCATCGATTCTTCTTGTAACTCTTTCTTGGTCTTTGGGTTCAGAGCCGCCATTTCCTGCAGCTCCTCTTCGGTAATGCTGGGCAGATGGCGGATGAAATGCACCAGTTGCCAGCTGCCGCTGTCCTTCGCCGGATCGCCGGTGCCCCAGCCGGGCATAGCGGTGAAGCGAATGCCGTTCTGAATGATGAAGAACAATTCTCCGTCGGACATGGTTTGCGTGTCTCGCAGGCGAAGGTCCGGCGCTTTGGGGTACACGTTCTTGCCGATCACGGTTTCTCCGCTGCCGTTGTTGGCATGGCACGAGGCGCAATGGTCGGCGAAGTGGGCACGGGCCTCCTTCATCAGCTCCTGCGTGACGGGCAGGGGATTGCGGAGCTGCCGATTCTCATACGGAATGGCCAAGTGGCGGAGTTGTCTGGCGATCAGCACCTCCAGCTCGTTCGGTTCGGCCTTGGCACTAAAGCCGGTGCTATAAGACTGATACCCGAACCACCCCAGAAATCCCAAAGCGGCCAGGAATCCAAGCGTCAGCAGCACGCAGATTTTTTTCATCTGCAGCACACCCCACAACGCGACCACCAAGCCATCTTCTCACTATACAGACTCAGTCGAATGAATGCCAACCGGAGCGGGTTGTTGGAAGAGGAGTACGGGGACTCTTATTGTGAAGCTGGTGCAGGCGTGAGTAAGCGTAGCAGCAGGATGGCCGTCACCGGCACATACATCAGGAGGCCGGTCGTGCCTTGGAGGGTTTCGCCGATCCAGAACGTCATGGCCAGGTTGAACGCCAGCACTCCGTAATAGAGCCCGCCGCCCAATAGCAGGCGATGCGTGGTTGAAGGGCGGTGTTGCGGCAAGGGCTGGTCGAGCCGCCGGTCTAGTGGGAAGTAGATCGACAGGGAGATGGCGCCGACGACCGCCCAGCCGGCATAGTTTGCCATTGGCACACCGAAATGCACGCCTGGGTTCGGGTAATAGTAAATCTTACCCAGAAACCAACGGTCACCTCGCAATGCGACCGGATCGATCACCATATCGATGAAGGCGAAGAACAGCACGGTCAGGGCGAACACCGGCCAGGAGGTGCGCTCGGCGGGCGCGAAGGACAGTCCGGGCAGTCCGGAGGCGCGCGTTCCTGCTCGCATGGGAAGCAGAAAGAGCAGCGCGAGGCTATAGCTGGCGAATAAGAGGAATGAAAACGAAATCGAGTCCATGAAGGGGATATTGGAGAAGTAGAGCTCCTGCCCGACCGTGGAACCGTTGTAGAAGTACCAGCCGAAGGGAATACCGTTGCGCGTCGAAGAAAACTCACAGACGAAGGCGGTGATCCAGCTGATGAGCCAGAAGCGCCAGGTGCGCGGCCAGCCGATCAAGGCAATGGCTGAAAACAGAAATGCGGCGAGGAAGGCAAAGACGTAGGGGCGGAAGAGGAGGGTCTTTAAGAAAAGGTCCAAAAATTCCATGGAATTGTGAGTTGTGAGTTCTTAGTGTTGAGTTGCCGAAAAACTCAGCACTCAAGACTCAAAATTTACAACTCGGCTTACGCATGTAACGTTACACGTAGCCATGCTCGCGAAACCACCGTACCGCCTTCTCCAGCGCGACGTCGACCGGTGTTTGCGGCAGGCCTAGCTCCCGGATCGCTTTACTGCAGTCGTAATGCATCTTGTATTTGGCCATCTTCACGCCTTCGAGCGGAATCCGCGGGGGCACCCCCGTGAGATTCGAGATCCACTGATTGGCATAGGCTAACGGCAGAATGGCGAGGCGCGGTAGTTTGATGGTCGGGGCTTTCACGCCCGTGATCTTGCTGAGGATTTGGAACACTTCGTTGAGGAGCAGATTCTTATTGCCCAGAATATAGCGTTCGCCCTGCCTGCCTTTCTGCATGGCCAGCAGATGGCCTTGGGCCACGTCGTCCACGTCGATCAGGTTCATGCCGGTCTCGATGTAGGCGGGCATGCGGCCCTTCATGAAGTCCACGATAATCTGGCCGGTAGGGGTGGGCTTCACATCCGCTTCGCCGACCGGCGCGCTGGGGTTCACGATGACGACCGGCAGGCCTTCGCGCGCAAGTTTCAGCACTTCCTGCTCGGCCAAATACTTCGAACGTTTGTAATGGCCGGCCATCTGCTCCAGCGACACGGGCGTCTCTTCCGTTCCCAGCCCCCCGCCCGGCGGCAGGCCGATTGCGCCGATGGTGCTGCAATAGACGGTTCGCTCGATGTCGACCTCGCGGGCTGCCTCCAGCAGGGTGCGCGTGCCGGTGACGTTGATGTCGTAGAAGATCGAAGGGTCTTTCGCCCAAAGGGCGTAATGCGCCGCCACGTGGTAGAGCTGCCGGCAACCGGTAAGGGCACGCCGGAGCGACTCGGGGTTGCGTAGGTCTCCATCAACCTGTTCGACCGGGAGCCCGGCCAGGTTCTGGAGGTCTGCGCCCTTCCGCGAGAGCACGCGAACCTCGATGCCTGTCTTGACCAGGGCGCGCGCCACGGCCCCGCCGACAAAACCCGTTGCGCCGGTGACGAGAGCTTTCATGGGGAAGACGTAAAAGGTGAAACGGCAAAGGTGAAAGGTATGTTGGGAGAGATGATGGTCTGGACGAGGGGGTCGCGTTTCACGTCTTACGTTTCACGCCTCACGGTTAATTCTTCCGCGAGGTGATATACCGGGCCAGTTCGCGGAGAGGATCGGCTTTCGAACCGAAGGAGGCGAGCCGGTCGTTGGCTCGGGTGACGCACTCTTCCGCCAGTTGCTTGGCCCCCTCGACGCCGTAAAACGTCGGGTAGGTCTTTTTGCCGCGTTGGGCGTCGGTGTTGGGATTCTTGCCGAGTTCCTCACGCGTGCCGGTGACGTTCAACACATCGTCGGCGATTTGGAAGGCCAGGCCGATCTGTTCGGCATAAAACGTCAGGTCGTCGAGTTGTGCAGGCGTCGCCCCGGC
>CABVRO010000040.1 GCA_902500715.1 uncultured Nitrospira sp.
TTCCACGCGCCGCCGCATCGTTCGAATCGGTCGAGACCGAAGAGGTCTTGGTGGTCGGGCCGATTGCGCCCGCTACGAAACAGCGCCGCGCGGGTTGCACCGCGACGACCTGTGCCACTGCCCGCTTCGCGCATTCGGCACCGGCTCTTGACAGCTCATATCCCAGGTCGTCCATGCCGTAATCGGCCAGCGACACGGACTGTGAGTTAAACGTATTGGTCTCGATGATATCCGCGCCGGCTTCCAGATACTGCCGGTGAATCGCCTCAATGACATCCGGCCGGGTGACATTCAGGAGATCGTTGTGCCCCTTGAGATCTTTGGTCCAATTCCGAAAGCGCTCCCCGCGAAACGCGGCTTCGTCCAGCTTATACCGTTGGATCATGGTGCCCATGGCACCATCCAGGATCAGGATGCGCTCTCTCAGGAGGTCGCCAACTTCATGTACCGGCATGACTACCTATGTCTTTCTGCCACCGAACGACAGGCGTGCGCCGACTGCGCCGATGACTGGCAATGGAACGGACATCATATCGGGAACGGACTTTTTTCAGCAAGTTATTGCAGGGGCTTCGCCTTGACATTGACTACCCCGGCCGATACGATGCCCCCCATTGTCTGCCCAAGCCTGAGACAATCCTATGGCGCATCAGACAGTCTCTCGCCTGTTTATCCTGTGCCTGTTCTGTATCGGTGCCGTCTCGTCGAGGCTCGACCTCCTCTGGGCGGGCCCCTACTTCGAGGACGGCTACCTCGGTCTCAGGCAAACGGAACTGCACGACAAACTCGGTCTGCCACAGGCCGTCCGGGACCGAAAATCCGCGCTGCGTGTCTTCACGTATTATCCGATTACCGATTGGGATCAGTACTTTAAGAAGGTGGCCTCCCCCGAAAACGGAGAGGATGTGTACACCTTCAAACGTGACGGCATCGAAGTGCGTTATTCATTCAGCTACACCTTCGATCCGAACGACCACAACGACCAACGGCCGCTCTTTGTGCGTCTGGTGGATATCGAATTCACACCGCCGGTCGCATTGAGCAAGGTTCCCCAACTCGTCCCTGAGTTCAAACCCTCCGAAGACGCCAACGCGCCGGTCTTCCGTTCGAACGTCATGTTGTTGTTTTTCTCCGGAAGCCCTTCGCCGGAGGCGCGCTTTCTTGTGCGGGAAAAGGGGAAGGAGGCCCTGGACTGGTCACTCGCCTTTCAAATGTTCGCCCTGCAGGGACTACCCGATCCGCTGACCTCGAAGGCCCCGATCGACCGCCTGGAGATCAGCACGCAGAGTTTACCGCTGGTCAAGCTCCGCCAACGCAATACCCACGAAGCGGTCCTGAATCCCTACTCCAAAGCTTTCTCGCAACAGCCGCCGCCCGCGCCGACCCTAAAAAAGGTTCCCGTGCCCAAGTACGCCGATTGACGGACTCCGGACTGGTCTGTCCCCTTCCCACTTGCTGCGAAATAGTGGGCGGAGACCATCCCCTCTCTGCAGGTGTGTCTCACTCTCCCGAGATCGTTACTGAGTGGGCGGTTCGATCTGTTCCAATTGGCGGGCCGTGCGGGCGTCTTGCGCGCGATAACTTTTCTCCGTCTGACTTCTCATTTTCCCCAGCACATTCTCCATGGCCTGTTCCGATCCCTGCTGAGGCGAGCCGGTCACCGGCTCGAGAGAAGGCATGCCTGAGATCGCCACCTGATAGAGGGCAGCGACGCCGACCAGCACCAGGAGAAATTTACAGAGCAGCCGGATGCCGGGATTAGAACTCAGAAATATCGGTACCAGCAGTGCCAGCCAGCACAAACCGGCCAGGACAATGACGGCGGTTTGATGGGCCGTGAGGCCCTTGATCGTATGGGCCCCGACTTTTACCGCAATGACCGTGAGGAGGTTCTCCAGCACTCCAGAAGCAGACGGTGACCGGCTGACGGTTGCACCAGCCGCCGGCGCGGGGGCAGCGGTCGGCGAAGGCTCCGCAGCGGCCATCGTTCGTACACGCCCGCGAAACGCTGCCGGCACCTGCTCGAGGTTATCGGTCAGCACCGCCTGTCCCTGGGCATCGGTGTACACATAGAGCGGTCCCGCCTCCGCCAGGCCGTAGCATGTCAGAAAAATCACCAACAGGATCAGCCAATTCACACATCGATCGATCGAATGACCACATCCCATCATGCGCGGCCCTCCACAGTCCTCCTTCAAGCATAGCAGATCGAAACCGTGGCTCACGGGTGAGAAACCCGCCCCTCATGCCCTCCCTCTCCCTTGACGGACCGAAAAACGATTGTTTAGCATGCAGGAGTACCTTGACGTTTCTCCCCATTCGATGACGGAAGGACCATTGTGACCGATCAGACGACCTCTACAGCTCCCGCTTCCTCCCTCCCCCCGGCGGCGGAGCCGACGCCCTTCATCCGCCAGCGACCGGTCCGGATCATTATCCATACGTTTCTGGGGTTATTCGTGGTCGCCCTGATTGCGTTTCGTTTCGTGCCGGGCTGGCTGGATCCGGACTTCTCGAAGCACATCGAAAGCCACCGAGTGATGGTCGGCATGGACCGTAAACAGGTCCTCGACTCCTGGGGTTCTCCCAATACGATGAATGTGACGCACACCAGCGACGGTCTGCGGCGCGAAGAATGGATTTTCGAGGACTGGGAAAGTCCAGCGGTCGTCAAACACCGCTACTTGTATTTCGAGGAAGGCAAGTTGATCGGCGGGCATTTTTCAGGATCAGATGTGCGACTGCCCATTCCCACGACACCTGAGCCGGTCAAACCGAAGGGACATCCGTAGGCTGGCGTCGCTATCATCGAACGGCAATCGTTGGCTGCCCGGAACCTGTTCAATTGTCAGTTTTCAATGCTCAAGGTTCATTGAGCATTCCTGGCCGATAGTCATTCGGCCTCTTCAGTCGTTTCACGAATCTGCAGGGCCAGGCGACTGATCAGCACCTCGGCCCGCTGCCTATCACGTTCCTCCACCATCACCCGGCTGCCCAACAGCGCAACCCCCGGGTACAAGGCCCCGACGTGCTCATGTTGCACGGCGTACCTAATCCCATTACCGTCGAGCAGGCTCTTGATCAGCGCCAACTCACCGACGTCGCCGGATTCGCACAAGGTGACCAGCTTCGTGGAATGCTCAGGGTGGTGTCTTGGCATGAAGGTCGGTCTCCCGGTCCGCAGCTGGAAGCCACATTCCGAACAGGCTTGTCTGGAACCGGCAGGCCGGGCGGCTGACAGTGCGCGATTCGTTGCAATTCTGTCGGTTGGTTAATACACTGACTGATGAGTAAGTGCGGCACCTTCCCTCAGGTCGGCCACACCACATGTAAGCCAGGCGGAAAGCCATCCACCGGTTGGCAGGCACCGGCGACCCGACACGGACGGCTTAGCCCGCATGATTCATGACGGTTCGTCGCGAAAGCGCCGAGTCATGTGGCCAGACCGGCGCGCGGAGCCGGGAGGACCCGACGCGTACTCGTGCAGTACCTGGAGGGACCGAGGGGCGAGCCCGCCAGCCGAAGGCCCGTCGCAGCAGTGAATCGGCGATTGCAGCAGAAGTGCTCATGAATCAGTCGACTTAGGGGGTTTCAGTGATCTGCACGCGCCGTTCCTTCCCGGCGCCCCCCGACACGGTCAGCACTCGCTTCCACTCGCGGACTTGGTAGATCGCCCAGGCCTGAGGCTGGTCCTTATAGAAGGCATCCGGATCCTCACCGGAGGCGTTCAGATAGATCGGTTCGGTAAATCCTTCGTCCAGGACATAATCCAGCAGGCAGTCGGTGGTAAACCCCTTGCCGTGCAGGGCCACTTCGGCGAGGAAGTTGAGAATCTGGTCGGAGTCTTGAATCGTGATAGGCTTCATCTGATCGGTGGCTGATTGTAGCCAGTGAGAAAGAAGGAAGGCAAGGCATGGCACACAAGAGATTGACCCGCACGCAATTTCTGGAGCGGTTGTTGGCGATCATGGACCGCAAACACCACTGGGCCTGGCCGATCATCATGGGGCCCGGCATCACGAAAGCCCAGCTGAAGCTCCACTATCAACAGGAGTTCCTGGTCTACGTTCGCGACTTCCCTGTCCTCCTGGCCCGCGTGCACGGACAGAACCCGCCTTCCGATGTGCGGCGCATGTTGGCCGAGAATATTTATGAGGAAGACACCGGCGGACTGTCATTCGGCCGATCCCATCCCGAACTTTTCAACGAGATGATGCTCGGCCTGGGGTTCGACAGCGACGCGTTTCGCAGAGCGAAACTCCTCCCCGCCAGCGCGCGGTATCGGTCGTGGCTGGAACAGGTCACGGCCAGTCGTGACTGGGTGGTCGGCGCCGCCGCTCTCGCCGTGTTTGTCGAGGGCAGCATCAAGGACAGGCAGGAAATCCAGACACCATCCAAGCCGAAAACCGAAGCCGAGATTGAAGCCTATATCGACGCCCATCCCCTGATTCGTCACCACGGGATCGACCGTCAGCACATGGATTTGATTCGCGCTCACCAGAAAGTTGAGGCGGGTCATCGACAGGATGCCTACACAATGGTCGTCAATTATGCCGAGACTCGACGCCAACAAAACGCCGTGCTCGCCTGCGTCGGCAAAGGCCTCGCCTTGTGGACGACCTACCGCGACAGCGTTGCCAAAGCCTGTAAGCTGAAGAAAGCCTAGCCCGGATGAGACCGACCTGTGTGCTTCTTCTAACACTCTGTCTGGTTCCGACCATCGGCGATCAGCCATTGGCGTTGGCGACTCATCGAGCTGACGACATGGTTCACGTTCCGGCCGGTGAGTTTCGGATGGGAGCAACCGAGGAGAGCGGCGGACTTCCGGATGAACGTCCGCTACGGCTCATCTACCTCAGTGCGTTCTGGATCGATCGGCACGAAGTCACCAACGCAGCCTATCAGGAGTTCGTGCAGGCCACCGGATACCAGGCACCAGCCAACTCAGATCCGGCATTGACGTTGTGGGAGCACAATGCGCCCATGCCCGGCATCGAGGAACATCCGGTCGTCAATGTCAGTTGGCTTGATGCCGTGGCCTTCTGTCGCTGGGCGAACAAACGGCTTCCGACCGAAGCGGAATGGGAAAAGGCGGCACGGGGAACAGACGGGCGAATTTACCCCTGGGGCAACGAGTGGAACTTCGAGAACGGCAACAGTGCGAGCTACTGGGCTCGTCAAACGGTGCGGTTCGCCAACAGCACAGAATGGGACGCGTTCTGGGTCAAGGGCATCGGCGCAGCCATCTCCAAAGAAAAGGGCCTGAAGGGAGAAATCCTGACCCTGCCGGTGGGCAGCTTTCCCGGCGGTACCAGCCCCTACGGAGCGCTGGACATGGCAGGCAATGCCGCCGAATGGGTGCAGGACTGGTATAACCCCAACGACTACCGCACGGCGGCGCTCACCAACCCTCAGGGTCCGGAACGCGGGGCCATCAAGGCCATGCGTGGCGGATCCTGGCTCAAACCGGCGATCAGCCTGCGCACGACCGACCGCGACTGGGGGACGATGGACAGCCGGCCGTCCGGAACCGGGTTCCGTTGCGCCAGAGACGCGTACTAACGGCGGCGACTTCCCGTCGCGGCTTCAGGCCGCATGCCTAAGTGCTCCTCCGCTCTCCTCCGATCTGCCTGCTCAAATTTCAGGAGATCCTAGGTGCCCTACGCAATTGCCGCTATACTGCAGGTGAGCGCGAGGTACCACCCTCGTCGCCGGGGGCTGATCGTTCGAGCACCGCACCATGACACTCCACACCGCCCGATTCACGACGACCGGCCTCCTCATCCTGCTAACAGGCCTCATCTTCCTCGCCGAACTGACATCTGAATTCAGACTGGCCACCTGGCTTCCCTACTTCTTCTTGACCATTCCGGCTGCTCGCCTCTATCCCCGACACATGTTCCTGTTTACCGTCGGAGGATGGTCGCTGTTGATTGCGACGGGATTCCTCGCTTCCTTTCCAGTCGGGGAAGCAACCGACGCGCTCGTGAGTCGCGCGATCGGTCTCCTTGGTGTATGGATCCTCGCCTATCAGCTCAATCGACAGCCCGCCGCTTTCGGTCTGCGGGAGATCAGCCGACCCATGTTGCCCGGCTCAGAAGAACGCCAGATACAGGGACCGGCATCTCAGGCACCGGAGCCGGTCCAGCCGCGCGTGCCTGCGGAACAGGCAGAACAGAAAACCCGCGTCTTGCTGGTCGACGATTCGATTGAGTCGCATACACTGATGCGACTCTATTTCCTGAATACACCGTACGACCTGGAGATAGCCCCGGATGGCGAGCAAGCCGTCGCGACCTTTCAGACCGGCCGATTCGACTTTGTCCTCATCGACCTGCACCTGCCCGGGATGGACGGCTTCACCGCCGCCCGCGCGATGCGCGCCTGGGAAACCTCCCGCAAACGCCCTCCCGTCATCATCGTGGCACTGACGGCAAGCAGCCTGGCTGAGACGCAGGCTCAGAGCCTTGCGGTGGGCTGCACGGACTTCCTGACCAAACCCCTCACGAAAGCGCAGTTGTTCGACACCCTGAGCAAGTACCGTCGGTGTTCACCGATAAGCGACACCGCACCGGTACAGGCTGCGGATGCACCGGACGTAGCAGACTACATCGACGACGAGCTCCGGCGACGCCGGCCTGCGTTTCTCCACAATCGACGCCAGGATCTCATCATGGTAGAAACCGCCCTGGATCGGGAAGACTATGAAGCGATTCGCACCACGGGACACCGCCTGAAAGGCCTCGCAGGCTCGTTCGGGTTTCCCGACATCGGAGCGGTAGGACAACGGCTGGAACGGGCGGCTCGCTCCCGCGATCGTGAAGCGATTCGCCGGGAACTCAACGGACTGGCGACCATCCTCGCCGGAGTCGATCAAGCCGCCTGAAACGATTTCAGGAGACCCTTCGGAGAAACAGAGCGAACATGAGCATTCTCATCATCGACGACTTTCAGGAAGAGCTGGACCTGCTCTCCACTATTCTTCGCAGCGCAGGGTTCGGCCCACTTCTTCCCGTCGGCAACGCGCGGGAAGGGCTGCAACTCCTGGGGGTCGGGAAACGTGGAAAGCCGGCCAGTGCAATCGACTTAGTGCTGATGGATATCGAAATGCCCGAGATGGATGGATTGGAGGCCTGCCAACGCATCCGGATGGAGGAGCAACTGCAAGCCCTGCCCATCATCGTGATCACGGCACACACCGAGGCGAAGGATATTCAGGCCGCCTATACGTGCGGCGCCACGGACTATATTCGGAAACCGGTGATCCCGGCTGAACTGATCGCCCGGGCGGCCAACGCGCTGAGTCTGAAACAGGAGATCGATGCCAGAAAGCTTCGCGAGCAGGAACTCCTGGAACGGACGCATGAACTCGACCATGCGTTCGAGCAGATCACCACGTTCCATGGTACGGTCCACATCTGCGCCAAGTGTAAACGCGTCAAAAGCGATAGCCCGCTTTGGCAACGAGTTGAAGACTATCTACGCCGGCAGGCCCGCGCGAAAGTCACAGAAACCGTGTGCGACACCTGCCTGCATCAGGCCTATCCCAACCTGAAATAACTACGTCCCGGTCAGGGCCGAGTTTCCTATCCGCCCTCCAGTACAAAGTCCACCGACTCGACACGCACCACCGGCATGATGAGTCCCCTCCCTTCTGATTCATGGGAGAAGTCGTAAATCAACGACTCCTCCGGAATCAGCCGACCGGTGATCAGCACCGCAACGGGGGCGGGCGTTCCCTGCTGGATCCGCGCTCTGAGCTTGGCGGTCTCCTGCCCTGCCAACGCAATGAGCGTGGAAGGCAGGTCCTCATGCTTGAACCGCACCTCACCCCATGCGGTTCGGTTGAACTTCGGCCCCAGTACGACGCGGAATCCGCCTTCCTGCTCATCGAACCAGGACAGTTCGCCGAGCCAGACAAAGGCAATCAGCCACTCCAGCGGCGCCTTCCCTTCACGCCGGGCATCGCGCTCGCGATTGAGCGCAAAGAGCCGTTCATCATGGCCAGGGTCATGGTGACCCTGGCCATAGACAGTGCCCCAATCGGGCGGCGCGCCGTCCAGCTCTACCAGAAACTGTTCAATCGATTGCTGATCGAGAAGGAGATGGGTCTGAGCGGGAAGGCTCGCCAGAGCGGCAGCCAGGCCGTTGCGCAACGGCCTGACACCGGCCGTCTCTTCTGCCCGCGTTGAGACAGGACTCAGAAAGCCCAAGAGCAGGAGGGTCAGGAGGAGTCGCAACCCTCTGTCGAATCGACTCATGGCTCAGGCGGCTTGCACCGACACCCGCTGAAAGAGGTCGCGAAGGTCTTGTGTGCCAGGATGGTTCCACGACAACACGCCCAGATCGACCAGCACCTGAAGCCGTGGTGAAGGATCCAACCGGGGTAACGAGGCCGCAGGCACCGGCTGGGATTTCAAGACCTGCGCATAGACGCCGATCCAGGATTCCGTCACCGCCCGTAAGCCGGGGTCGGTGGCTTTCATTCTTCCCATCCTGACTTCCTGCAGCAACTTGATCAACGGGTCCGACTGTAAAAGCGTCCCGATCGCACGACGCACCTGCGCTTCCTGTTCGTCCATGAGGATGATCCAGCGAAATAAAAAATAATTAGTTCATCGAACAGGAACCGGGGCCGCGAGGATCCCCGCAGGAGCCACACCCACCGCCGGAACTGGAGGTGACGGGCCATCCGCCGGTTGCGCCGACTCCAAAGGCCGAAAATTGCTTGTCGAGGCCCGTACCCTTGCACGCGGGACAGGCCGGCACGACGTCGCTCCGGACCAACAGTTCAAACCGATGGTTGCATTCTTTACAGACGTACTCGAAGATGGGCATGGTACTGTACTCCTTGAGATTTGGAATATTATAAGTAAGGTCGGTTCCACTTCGCAATCATCAGCCGATGGGAGTCCTCAGATGTGGTCAGAAGATAAGTCGTTTCTCTTTCGCATCAGTCTCGAAGCGCAATTCCCGGACGACTATGAAGGGCCTCACGATGAACAGGCGTGGCTTCGTGAATGGGAACTGCAGATCAAACCGGTGCTGATCAAAAATATGTTCGAGACGCTGCGAGAATACCCGGCGTGGAAGGCGCATGTCCGCAATCGCGGGAAATCGCCGACGGATGAAATTGAAGTCGCGATGACTCGGGATTTTTCATCGACGCCATAACGAGACGAACAGCCATGCGTCAGGCGACCGGCCGCGGCCTCTACCTTCACGTGCCTTTCTGCCACCAGCGCTGCCATTTCTGCGCCTTCTATCTCGAAATCCATCACGCGCGCGCCGCGGAAGACTTTGTGGGTGCTCTCCTGACCGAGCTACACCTCTACGGTACGCAGCGTGTCTTTGGATCGGGACCGTTGCAATCGGTCTACTTCGGCGGCGGGACGCCCACGACCCTGACCGCTACGCAACTCGCCACCGTCCTGTCGGCGGCAAGGGAGACGTTCGGACTCGAAGAAGCGGCCGAAATCACCGTCGAAGCCCACCCGGGATCGGTGACGGCGGACAGCTTGTTGCACCTCCGCAAAGCCGGATTCACACGCGTGAGTTTCGGCGCCGAATCCATGAATCAACTCGAGCTGGATCGAGTCGGACGCCCCGGCAGTCCCATGAGCACCGTGCAGATGATGACCGCTGCGCGGCAAGCGGGCTTCACCGATCTGAACCTCGACCTCATGTACGGCCTGCCCGGCCAAACCATCGAAAGTTGGGCGACCTCGTTGCGCCAGATCGTCGATCTCGCCCCGACGCACCTCTCCTGTTACGCTCTGACCGTCGAAGAAGGCACCGCCTTGCAGGCGGCGATCCAACGCAGGACGGTTCACGCCCCTGACGAGACGCTCCAGAATGACATGGAAGATCTGGCGGAAGACGTTTTGACTGGAGCAGGGTTCACGCGCTACGAAATTTCCAACTACTGTCGTCCCGGATTTGCCAGCCGACACAATCAGTTGCACTGGACCGGCGGAGACTATCTCGGCCTGGGCCCCAGTGCGCAGTCCTATGTCGCGGGCCGTCGGTTTGGAAATGTCAGCGATCTGCGCGCCTACAATGCCTCTCTCCGAACCGGCACCCTCCCCGTGGCAGCATCCGAGCAACTCACGACAGCCGGCGATGCCTGCGAACGACTGGTGTTCGGACTCCGGCTGACCGAGGGCATCTCCCTCAGGGAAACGGGAGCCCAGGCATTTTCAGGTTTGACCGGCAAAGTGGACGAATTGATCGACGACGACATCCTCGAACGGAAAGGCGAACGGGTACGACTCACCACCAAAGGCCGGCGCTACGCAGATACTGTCGCAGTGGCCCTGCTGGCAAGCCTGGAGTCCCAAGATCCTGCCTCCCATTGACTTCATGACCCGATAGAGGGGAGACTGACAAATCGAAAGGAGGCCTTCGTCATGCCAGTGAATATGGACCCCGCCAAGCGGCGCCGACGTCAGTCCGTCGAACAGGCTGCGGCCGCGGCCGACCAGGACAGCAGCCAGACTAAGCAATTCGGAGAAGATACCGAAGCCGATCGGGAAAAGGCCATTGCAGAAGCGGAACTGAAAAACCTCTGGGACGCGACTGAAGTCATCGATATGGACACCTGGTAATCGAGCGCCGCAACCAGCAGCGATCGAGACGACCATTTCCGCGCACTACTCGAGCACACACCGATCCGATCTCGCCTTCGATTGACAGCCATACGATCCATGAATGCCTTGTCCTCTCGCAACGCTCTCTTTCACCCATTCCACCTCTGTACCCCGCACACTCTTGAGGCTTTGCTCGCACGGTACAATGCCATCCACTTCCGCGACTACATGGCGCTCCGTCTCACTCCGCTGATGGGCACCACGGCCTATCAGGACCGCATGGGGGACGAGCATCCGATGCTCGTCGCGAGCGGCCGCCTGGTGCAAGGGTATCCGGTCAGCGGCCCGTTGGACGAAACTGCCGTGACTGCCATCGATCGGGACCTGAACGATTCCCGTTGGCGCACACTGTTCCATGACGCACTCAGCAACGATCGACGTTTTCAGCGCGGGCTCTTCGACCTGACGCATGCAATGAGGATCGGATCGTCGCTGGTGCCCGGCCCGGCCGCGTTGCTCCGACTGCTTGAGCCGAACCGTGCAGCCGCGCTCTACAACGTCGCCCTCGTGCAACGCCTCGCAAAACCGACCCTGACGCTGGACGAGGCCTATCAATTTGAATATGGTCTGGCCTTGTTGAAGACCGCCGCCGCGCAGGTCTATACCATTCGCCTGTCCCGCGCGCACAACCTAGTGCCGGTCACCGACTCCCACACCCACCATGTCCTGCTGAGCCGGACCCTGGTCCGTGAGGGGATCGGCCTTCCCCACGAATTTCTCGGCACGTCCATGGGAGCGTCATTGCCGCACCAGACATCGAGGCTGCATGAGTAAACATGACTCCGGATACTCAAGGAGCCTGATCGCACCGATGTATCGCCGTCGTAGGTTTCGGTTGCATTCAGCCTTACCTCACCTGCTACACTCCGCACCTGGCGAGACGACTGCATGAGCACCCTCACCCCTGTCATGACCCCCGAGGCCCTCGACACGACCGACGTGGGCACCGGCGACGACTTGGAAGCACGAGTCATCGTGTTCAACTGCGACTGCCACACCTATCAGCAGGTCATTGCGCTCTTCTGCAAATACATCCCCGGAATGAACTCTTCTCGGGCCTTCGAACTGGCCTGGCACATCGACCACGAGGGCCAGGCGACGGTCTATTCGGGAGAGCGGAAGACGGCGGAGGAGATCGGGAAGAAACTGGCGGCCGGAGGCTTACGGGTCGGAGTGCAGTAACAAGGACGCGGCGCGAGGGGCCGGTCTGCGCCGAGTGTTTCGACGCAGACCGAATTTACTTGGCTCGTTTCTTGGCCACCGCGGTCTTGGTGGTTTTCGGCTTGCCTGTCGCGGCAGGCTTCGATGCGGAGGGTTTCGGCCGACTCTTGGCGCTGCCATGCGCACCTTTGGCGACTTTCGCCGGCTTGCTGCTCGCTTGGCTGGCTTTTTGTTCCTGCGCCGCCGCCTTATAGTAGGATTTATTGAGTTTGCTGAGCATATCGCCGTTCAGAACACGCACCTGGTACAACTCGAACAACTTGCTGATGGCCTTGGGATCGCCCTTGCGAGCCAGTCCCAGAAGCCGCCGCCGTTGATTCATTTCTTCTTCTTCAGTATGAGACGCTGCTCGCCGCTCCATAGCGCTCCTTTCAACGGATGCCCGAAATTCACTGCGCAAATGCGCCAAATTGCTGGAGGAAATGTCCGGCAGTATAACAGATTGGGCCTAGCCAGTACTACACAAATATCGGTCATCCGGGAGAAAATATTGCGTCCAGGCCTGTTCGATCCGACCCGGTCCCTCGATCTAGCCTCGGGTTGTAGAGGGGGGATGAGGTCTCTATAATCAGGTTTTAGCCTTCACCACGACACAAAGGAGCGTCTGATGGAACATGCTGCAGCGATCGATACACAAGCCACTGTGACCGACGACCCCCAAGCCCGCGCCCTGCTCCAACGGGCCTTCGAGAGCACGGCCCGATGGCAGCCTGACTTTCGAGGATTTTCAGCCGACCTGACCGTGAATACCGACGGCCAGCAGGTGCGCGGAACCGTGGTGGTCAAAGGGCCACGCGAGGTGACGGTGCAGTTGCCGGACGAAGCCGTTCAGAAGTGGGCCCAGGAACAGATCGGCATGATCGCCGTGCACCGCGCGCCCCGCAAGTTCGAGGAATCGGACGGCAAACACCGGCTTACGATGGAAGCAGGCAACGAGCATCCGCTCGGCCGTCGCTTAGACATCCACGGCGACGGCATGCAGTCCTTCTATCGCATCAAAGATAACCGCATCACGCAGATCAACCGGAAGATGCCCCACACGGCGTTCACCATCAACGTGGAAGAAAGCAGCACCACGCAGGACCAGAAGCAGCTGACCACCAAATACACCGTCTACTATTTCGCGCCGCAGGATGCCAAGCTGCGCAACGTCGAGAGCTTTACCGACACCCATGTGCGGGTCGGCAACTCCGATTTGCCGGCCGCTCGCCGGATCATTTCGTATGAAAACGGAGCGGTGCTGGTTCGGACCCTCACGTTCACCAACCACAAGTTGCTGGCCTGATGGATTTACGCACGGCGTTCCCGCGCAGCATGAAGACCAAGCTGGCTGGCTATGTCCATCTGGCACGGATGATCGACAAGTGCCGCGCGGTGCTCGCGGGAACCGAGGGCGAATACATCTATCCCTGCCCCATGGATGACCGGCTCATGGAATTCGCCGGGATCACCGCGGAACAGTTCACCGCAGCGGTGAAGCAGCATCCGGGTGACGAAGGCGTCGTCCAATGGTTTCGGCGGACAGCCACGCCACGTACCGTGGCCGAGTTGGAGGAATGGAGCCGGATGATGTTGAGCCGGGGGCCGAGCACGCCGGAAAAGCAGGCCTCCTTCAACACATACCGTGACGCGGTGGATCCCTCCCGCACCGACCTCACCAGCTGGGCCGATCTGCAGGACCTCGAAGAAGGACGGACGGTCCCACGAAGAGTCTGACAGGCTGACGATCGGCGCGAAGATCCCAGACAGACCGACGCATCAGATGACGCCTCGCAAGTGTCGAAGCCGAACCGTATCCAAACAGATCCCCGCTGTATCCCTCTCGATACGTTTCGTTCTAGACCATCTGTACTCGCGCATTCATGATGGACTCCCCTGATCCTGGCGTCAAAACGAGCTGCCTCACTCAGAATGGTCACATGATCAGGAAATAATTGCATTGCGACGGATTGGCATATGAATTGCTCGCCCCATGGCCATAGACGTCGCATCGTCGTCCTTTCCACCACCATCCGCAGGAGGTACCGACATGGCTCTTGTTCAACAGAATCTTGTTCCCGCAGCCGGCGACCATCTGGTGACGCTCGACACCGAAACCAACCTTGAATGGTTAAGCCTGAATGCGACGGCGAATTTGTCCTACCTGGAGGTGCTGGGCGGTTCCGGGGGTTACACCACCACCTATGGCTTTCGGTTTGCCACCGGTCAGGAAATCGGACTGCTTCACCAACATGCCGGAGTTACGAAGTATGGCCTCTCGCAAGTCGTGCCCTTTCCTCAGAGCAATCATGTGGCCATGGAAACCCTCATCGAATTGATGGGAGGCGCAGCGCTGTATCCATCGGTCACCAGCGGTTCGGTCCTGGTCCAGACACAGGGCATGATGAAGTTTCGAGGGACCGGGGTCCCCACTCCAGCGACGCCCATGAGCGTCGTACAACTCTGGCTCTTCAAGAATAACCCTGCCAGCTCCTATGCCGACAGCAATCCAGCCGGACCGGCCGGTACGCGAGTTCCTGAAATCGCCTCCTACCTGGTGCGCAACCGAGTCATGCCCGCCGGCTCCACCTCTCGTGGAAAATCCGCCAAGGCGGTGAAAGCCCGTAGCGCGAAAAAGCAGGGCTGATCCCAAGCAGCTCCATGAAGCCGAAAATCATCGGCTTCATGGAGCATAGGCTTCCAGTTACTCCAGCCCTTTGGCGGATTCGTCTGCGTCCTCCCACATTGATTTGTCCTCCATAGAGGGATAGGCTACCACGTGTTCTGGTCGCGGGAGATGGTAGCTCCTCACGGGCATACTCGCTCCGCCGCCGGCGACCATCACCGTATCACCGCAAGAGGGGTCGTATGGAAGACCTCAGTCCGCCGGATCATCGCCAAGCCCCAATCACCCGACCTGAACTCCTCGTATGCACTCTGAGGCAGTCTAATTTCGTTCGCGCATGGTGATGCTATGACGATCAAAACAACGGGTGACCGACCTTTCTTCACGCCGGACCAGGCGTTCAACAGCCACGCCTCCGCCAAAACCATTCTCATCGCTGTCGATGACTCGGACGAGTCCGCCCGCGCCCTGCAGTATGCCGGATCGCTACTGCGGGATATTCGGGACGTAAACGTGACATTGTTTCATGTGCTGAACCCCATGCCTCGGGAATTGATGGAGCACGGCGGCTCGGAGAACCCTGAGACGGAAAACCATCTTGGCGAACAACTGCGCAAGGATCAGGAAGAGTGGCTACGCACTGAAGGCGCCATTGAATATCCCATCCTGGTGACGGCGATGGAACGACTCGGGCAGACCGGATTTCCTCTCGACCGTGTCACGCTCAAGTTGGGGCATGAGCGCGATATCGCCGACAGCATCATGGATGAAACCAGAGCCGGAGGGTATGGCACCGTCGTGGTGACCCGGCACGGACCAGCGGGAACCAAGCGGCTCTTCAGTAGCGGCATCATTGACCGCCTCTTGCGGGATCTCTCAGGAGTCGCAGTCTGGGTCCTGGGATAGGGATCGGTGAAGGCGGAGAGAGTTAGTCCGCGTAGCGCAGATCACGGGCATCGGCCAGCAGCAGATACGCCTCTCCCCACTGATGTGGATTCCCGAGCCCCCAGGTCTCATCAGGACTGATCGGCCTGAAACGCAGCCCGTAGATCCCGCCATAAACCAGGTACGCCAGTCCGGCGCCTGAATCCTCAACCCTCTGAGCATACGCCGGACAGGCCGGTGATAGCTCGTTGTCGCTCCACCCGGTTACCCAATACCATTCGCCTGTAGCGTTTCGCTCATAGAGCCGAACTTGAACCAGCCGCCGAGCAAGACCGACTTCCTTGAACCGCGCAAAGACACTGCTGTCACAGTTGTCATTTGGTTCAACTTCGACGATCATCAGAACCTCATAGAACTACCGAACCGCCACAGCGAGCGGCATGGGATCCAGGCCGTTGTCGAGGCAACGCACAATCCATTCAATCATAGATCGATGTGTCACGACGACCTTACCCTGTGCTGCCCCGGATTTCTTCCGGGATACGAAATCCGAACGATGTCCGGCGTCCGTAATTCATCTGGAACCAGGCCATCCAACATCATTCTAGGCGCGACATTCCATACAAGGGACAGGAGAATCAGACATGACCTCTGAAAAAATTCCGGCAGTGGTGGCCCGATATTTCAGCGCGATAGGAGAAAAAGATCCGGACGCCTGGGCCGCCTGCTTTGCAGAGCAGGGAACTAGTTACGAACCGGGCTCCCCCACGCCCCTTCAGGGCCGAACGGCATTGCGACAATTTCTAGCGGGGGTGCTCGGAGCCTTTGAAACGATCGCCATGACACAGGACCATGTCTTCCAGTCCGGGAACCGGGTCGCAGTGAAGTTCACAGGCCACGGCACCGGCAAGAACGGCAGGCAAGTCACCTTCGAAGGCATCGATGTATTCGAGATCAACCAGGAAGGAAAAATTCAAACCATGTGGGGCTACTGGAACCCAGCCGCGATGATGGCGCAGCTGCAGGGATGAAGCAGTATTTCCATCTCCCGCATAGCCAATTTCTGGTATTTTCTTTAGAAATGTGACCGTCCTAGAGCCCGATATTGTCGAAGCGTTGTGGGACTCGGCGTCGGTCAATTCAGCCCTCCGTTCGCTCCTAGAGATATGGCAAACAACGAGACGCCTCACCACCCGGCCAAAGCGAGCATCACGCAAAAAGCCCCCTGTGTAAACGGCCTGAGACACAGTCGATCCCCGCAAACCAAACTCATCTGCTTCGGGATCTGTCGTATCTCCAAGAAAGTAAGTAAGTGCAGAAACGTCAATAGCCGCCACTTCTAGCTGGCGTGCACGCACTCTAAATCATTCCCGACACCATTTCTTCATCCCAACTCATGCCACCCCTGGCGACCAATCGTCCGACTGACAGGCGAAATTTAAGGGGTCCGACCCCTTTTATCTCTCGCCACACGAGAACACTCCGAGTTCTCGCAAGAATTGCTCCCATGCCTCAATGGCTTTCAGCTGAATGGTGTAAAGATCTCCGATCGAAGTACCATCGGAATTCAGAACGTCTGCCGTGACAATTAGATTGGCAGAGCCTGTCCCGGCCACTCGTTGCTCTCCGGAAGGAGCGATTGAGAAAGCAACACTTCCCTCGGGCCCTGCTCTTGTCGTAAGACGCATGACGCGGCGAAGGTTGGTCAACCTAGGCGCTTTGCCAGAAAACCCACCGTTTCGAGGCGGATAACCATGCTTGTCGTTATTGGATAGGTCTTGGATGACAGCAACCGATTCATTCGCCTTAAGAAACTCGTCCACCTGTTGCTTGTTTACCCCCTTGGCAGACTTCACTATCCATGAACGCGTGTGATCTCGAAGATTGGCAATGTTGTGAATGACTGAATGCGCGAGGTTCTCCAACTCTGCATCAGACAGACTGCCGCGAAAATCTTGAAATACGCCTCGACCTTGTGTGCTTGAGATAAGAACAGGAAGAGCTTTGTTAATATCATTGTCAATTACCGCATCCAGAGCGGCATAGATACGCTGCAATCGGACGCTAGCTTCGCCTGCAGTCATACTGCCTGAAAGTGATAATCACTGACTAGCCTATTGCGCTGATTACTTCGTAAAATCCTGAGCACAACGGAAGCCAATGGAGAAGTTAGTAAGCGACGGGTCAGACCAACTCGGTATCCGGATGGGGAGGCCCGTCGCAGGAGTGAACCACGATCCTCCACGCAGTACTTTGAACTGGCCTAGCACCGGCCCTGCTGGATTGCGACTTATGTCGGTTTTGTAGTACTGGCCTTCAATATCGATCCAGTCAGCTACCCATTCTTCAGCATTTCCTGCCAAGTCATAAATTCCATAGGGACTGATGTCCAACGCATAGCTTCCAACCTTGGCGAGAGTGCTATAACCTTTCCACCAATCGTCTCGCTTATCGAAGTTTGCATGCTTTTGAGTTGGCACTTCCTGCCCCCATGGATATTCTCGGCCATCAGTCCCTCGAGCGGCTTTTTCCCACTCCGCATCCGTTGGCAGACGTTTATCTGCCCAACTGCAATACTCGTGGGCGTCATACCAAGTTACTCCGATCACCGGCCGGTCAGCATCAATGCCAAGATTTGATTCGCTCCACCTATTCGGATGCCTCCGATCAGAATTCGCTAGGAATTTCGAGTACCGAGAGACGGTGACTTCAAACTTATCCAGGTAAAACGCATCCAGATAAATCCGACTTGGCGGCCGCGGAATCTGATCGCTACCGCCCCAAATGAATTCACCGGCCGGAACCAGTACCATTGCGCCCCCGTCCTTTCCGTTGATTTCAATGGTTGGTTCATGAGCCGGAAAATTGAACTGCGCTGAAACTGTCAGTTCGGGATTGAACCCCTCTGATCTTAAGTACTCTTGATGACTGGCAAGCAAAAACAGCAGTGTGAAAAGTGTTGCGACAAGAACTTTCTGAACAAACATATAGGGTCCTTTAGCCCTAACAGCACGGCTCTCAATTAGCTCGTTCCCGGTATTCCAATGTGCGCCACGCCCGTCGGGTTAGGTCCTTCGGATGGCGCGGGATCCGGGAGCACATCCCTTAATGCTCCTTCAAAACTTGTTCGTTTTCCATCTCCGGGAGGGGCCGTCGAGCTGGTTCCAACTGCGCCCGTCGAGCGAGGTCCCTACTGAGGGCGCGCGCTCCGAGAGCACAATTCGATGCTCCTTCCAAGCTTGCTCGCCTTGCTTCACCAGCGGGTGGCCCGCTTGGTCTCCTACTGCGCGCGTCCAACGAGGGCCTTCTTAGGCCGCGCGTTGCGCGAGCACAGGAGACTAACGGGCCGCCCTCCCTCTCACTTCCACCCCTCCCCGCTCGTCCCTCCGCCCATCCCCCCGAAGTTCCCGCCGAACCCGCCCTGCCCGCTCCCCCAATATTCGCCGCGTCGCAGGCGTGCATAGGGATGGCGCAGATCCGGACGGCTGAGCCACCAGAGAAACCACAGCGCGCCGCTGGCTGTGGTGATGGTGATCCAGAACCCCAGTCCGCGAAAATGTGCCTTCTGTACGTTGGACACCCGAATGTCTTGCGAAACCGACGCCAACCCGACGACGGTTCGATAGAGTCCTTCGCCGAAGTGACCGTTCTTGATGGCGGGGTCGAGATACTCATGCCCGACTTTCCCGACCACAGTTCCACCCATCACCGGCAGCATTCGTCTTCCCATGGTGACGGCCGCCTGCCGCTCCTGCACAGACAGAAGCACCAGCACCCCATGCTCATTCTGGGCCGAACCGATGCCCCATTTCTGGTAGAGACCGACCGCGTAGTCGTTGGCCGAACCATAGGGTTTCAGCGTGGGCACGGTCACGACCACCATTTCCACTCCGGTCTTGCGCTCAAGATCCTGGCAAACTGAGCGGATTCTCGCGCGCCACTCAGCATCGATCACCCCGGCATGGTCGCTCACATACCCCTGCGGGTCATAGGAAGGCACGGGCTCACGAGCAAACCCGGCCGGCACTGCGACCAGCAGCAGAACACCCAACCCCACAATGGAACCGATGGTGACTCTGAATCGACAGCTCATCGCGACGCCACCGTCCCGTCCGGACGGATCAGCGCGATCAATGCGTCGAGGTTCGCCGCATACCGTTCGAACAACCGTGGCACCTCCACCGGACCGGGAGAAATAATGCCCCGCTTCAGCTCCAACACATCGGTCAGTCCGGCGAGGTCGAGTCCCGTCAACGTGCGAATCCCGGCGAGCAACGCGTCCGACTGAAACAAGGCCGGTTGTCCGGCTATCCGTTGCAACCCGCGCAAGCAGGGCAGCAAGGCGGTCAGCGAGAGGGGCAACAACATGGTCATTGCTTCTTCCGTGCCGCCGCCTTCGATATATCGCTGCCGCAGACGCACCAGGTTCCCTTGAATGCCCTGTTGCACCTGATAGGCCAAATGCGTCCGGTCGATGTGCATGCCGATGAACGGGTCCCGCCCCCAGAGCACACGATGTTGTTCCTGAATTTCGAGGTACTCGAGCGGAAAGACGGTGCCGGGCCGCGTTAGTTCGGCCTCTGTTGCCAGGAGCGGCACCACGAATTGGTCACGACTCCACCGCTTATGCGCCTTGGCATACCGCTTCATGCCCTCGCGCTCGTACCCGGACAGCATGAGCAACAGATTCAGATTCGACCGGCCGGGCAGGAATTCCCCGCCCACGGCGCTGCCATAGAGCAGAATGCCCTCCAGCTGCGAACCGAGCAGCGCGGTGGTTTCCTTCACGTAGCGCTTGAGCAGTTGCTGAACTTCCGATGGAACATCGAGTGCGGTGGGTTGCGTCACAAACACCTCTGCTGCCTTGCTACGGAATTCATCAGGCTCACTCTCCTTCTGCCGATATGCCCCTTGTGAAACCCATGCCCATCACATCGGCCACAACAATACATCCCGACAGGATGCTCAAAATGTTCGTCCAGCAAGGCCGCAGCGAGTGAAGGCCCGAGGCGTACCCTTGCGGTACGTTGAGGGCGTGAACGATGCGAGAACGCAGCTGGCGGACATTTTCAGCATCCTGTGAGGTGCGCGCGCGGATCGGGTACGAATCCAGCAGCCATGACCCGATCCAACAATGAAAACGGCGGTCGACTTCGCAAGCCGGCAGTCGTTGAGAGCACCCGATAGCGCAGTCTGGCATTCCGGTCGAGCGTCCGGAACACCCGATCCCGCACATAGGCCACTAACGGATTGCCGGTATTCCAGAATCGACATTGCTCATCGGCCAACCGCTGCAACATGGACACCTGCGGCCGCCGGGCCACCTCAAACGCGCGTAACGACTCAGCAGAGAAATCGTTCTGCTTCAACCAACCGGGAATAAGGTCCGCCACGACGACCGCGTCCACCATCGCCTGCATCCGCCCCTGAGACGCATGCGGGTTCATGGCGTGGGCCGCATCCCCGATGAGCAAGGCGCCGTCCGCCACCCATCGATCCGTTTTCACACGTCCAGTCGGCATGTAGCCCGTCTGGCTCCAATCGACCAATCCTTGGACAATCCCTTCCATGCCGGGATCGATCCGGACCCAGGCCCTCCGCAACGCCTCCAACCCCTGAGCTTTGACCGCCTCATACGATCCGGCCTTGATCATAGAGAAGGCATAGACCTGCTGCCCTGCGGCAGGAAACAAGCCCAGGATTTCGCGTTGCCCCACCAGATACCGCGCCTCATCGAAGCCAGGCGGAGCCTTCAGAATGGCAATGAGATAACTTTCGGGATACCGGTGCAATTGGGCAGTAATGCCGAGCGACTCGCGTACTTTGGAAAACGCGCCGTCGGCGCCGACGACCAGCCGTGCAGAGATATCGACCGGTTCTCCGTGATGTGTTGCCTGCAAGCCGATCACCCGCGAGCCGTCGAACCGGAGGCCGGTAAAGGTGGCGTCGTACCAGAGCGCGCCGGGATTCTGTTGTTCCAGCGCATCGAGGATGGCATGGTGTGCCACGTTCGGCAGCGTCACCAGGGCACGATTGTAGGGAGCCGGCAGATCGCCATAGTCCACCGTGCAAAGCCGTTCTCCACCCGCCCGGCAAAAGTTGAATCGCCGGACCGACCGCACTGCGTGGGCAGGCAGCTTGTCCAATAATCCGAGGCGATCGAGCACCCGCTGACCGTTCGGTTGCAGGATCTCGCCCCGTAATCCCTGCGGCGGCCCGGCGGCCCGCTCCAGCACCAGCGACCGAACCCCCTGCTGCGCGAGCATCAAGGCCAACACGGCGCCGCCGCCGCCCGCCCCGACAATCGCCACATCTGTCTCGAACATTGCACGGCCCATACGCGGCTCGTCCTACTGAGTCCAGATCATAAACCGTTCGTGGTCGTTCCACATGGTCAGAAACTTCTCACGGGCCTTCGCCGTCAGTCGCGCGTCGGTGATGACATCGAGACGTTCGTCATTGTACCGGTTCCCGCTCGTCGTGTGGTTGGCTGAACCGGACGTATTGATGGCATCGTCGATCACGACCTGCTTCAGGTGCATCAAAGCCTCATGCCGGTTGATCCTGACAGGCACGCCCGCCAGGCGTAATGTATTCACGGCGCTGTGCTGTTTCGGATCGTTGAGGCGTTCGCGATCGGTGATCACCCGGACATCCACGCCCCGGCGTTTCGCCTCCACCAGCGCCTTCACCACCGACGGCGCCGTCAACGCATAGACGGACACATAGATGTACCGCGTTGCATGGGCATAGAGGCCGACCACCCGGTCGATGGGCCGATCTTCAGGCGCATAGTAGACATCGATCGTCGCGGATGCACAAACCGGAGCCTGCACCAGGCACAAGAGACCAGCCGCTGTGCAAGCGATCATTTGTAGAGAAATCCGACGAGCCGTGCAGAGGCCAGCAAGATACGGAGGTATGATGTTTCGTTCCGGAAAAATCGATGAGTCACACATCTGGGACCACGGATACATATTTCCGCAGGATGCTCAAATCGTTCGCCCAGCAAGACCGCAGCGAATGAAGATCCGAAGCGTACCCTTGCGGTACGTTGAGGATCTGAATGACGTGAGAACGCCGCTGGCGGAGGTTTTCAGCATCCTGCTAGAACAGATCACTCTAGGTCAAAGAGCGTTCGAAAATGGTCGTCGGATTCTTCCCAAGCTTGAGGCGAGGTCGTGGACAACCACTCGCGCAAAAAGCCCTTTTGTTCCGGCGTCAGCATTTGCTTGATCTGATGCGACCGGCCCTGCAAGGGTTGGAGAAAGCCGGCGCGCGTTCGAAAATCGAGTGTCGCGGTGCGCACATAGATATTCGTGTACATGGAGGGACTGTCGTCCTCGCCTTCCCCCTGCACCCACACCGACAAAAATTTTTCCATCTGCAACCCGGCGCTGTCCAAGGCCGGTTCCGCATCATGAAACAGCTCGTTTTCCGACTCTTTCAGCGGAGCCGCCTCATGCGCGCGAAATAAGAAATTTTTCTTCCACATGCCCTACCCTCCAGACCGGCGCATACTGTAAGCTAGGCATGGTGAAAGTCAAGAAAGCGGCCGCCTGCCCCGTGCGACTCCGCAACAGCCTCCGCCACATCGACCCATCGGGGTCTGTTGCCTTGACAAAATAAGAAGGCGTTTGCTAACTTCTTGAAATTATTTAGCAGTTTGTAGAAAATCACTGTGCGCTCATCGAAACACTGCGCACCTACACGTACGGCGCAAGAAGGATACCTTTTCACAAGATACTCAAAACGGCCGTCCAGCGAGGCCGTAGCGAAGTCCACGGCGCGAAGCATAATGAGCGCCACGTTTGTGGACGCCGGCGCGACGGTGAGCCGGCCGTGTCTTAAGACAACTCAGACTGGCACGATGCGAGAACGCCGCTGGCGGACGTTTTCAGTATCCTGATCAGACTCTTACCTTCCCAGGAGCAGATATGCAGGTCATGATCAACGGCAAGTCCGAAGAGATCGCAGGGGGCAGCGTGCTGGATCTCTTGAAAGCCAAGAGCATCGAACCCCAAATGGTGGCGGTTGAAGTGAATGACACCATGCTCGAACGGACACACCTCGAGACCACACAGCTGAAAGACGGCGATCATGTGGAGTTTCTGTTCTACATGGGCGGTGGCCGGTGACCGTCAAGGCCCATGCAGATATCACCGAGTTGATCGGCGGAACCCCGCTGGTTCGCCTCAACCGCCTGAGCAAGCCGGGCGGCGCCACGATCTACGCCAAGGTGGAATCGTTCAATCCGGGTGGCAGCATCAAGGACCGCATCTGCCTGAACATGATCAACGAGGCCGAGCGCCTGGGCAAACTGAAACCGGGCGGCACCATCGTCGAACCGACCAGCGGCAATACCGGCATCGGCCTGGCGCTGGTGGCGGCGGTGCGAGGATATAAGCTCATTTTGGTCATGCCCGAAAGCATGAGCATGGAACGCGCCAGCCTTCTGTCGTCTTATGGGGCACAACTCGTGCTGACGGCGGCGTGGGAAGGGATGAAGGGCTCGATTAAGGAAGCGGAGAGCATCGTCGCGCAGAATCCGTCGTATTACATGCCCGACCAGTTCTCCAACCCGGCCAATCCGGATATGCACCGGAAAACGACCGGCCCGGAAATTGTGAATGCGCTGGATGGACGCGTGGACGCCTTCGTGGCTGCGGTCGGCACCGGCGGCACCATCACGGGCTGCGGCGAAGTGATCCGCCAGCGGAATCCGGCCGCCAAGATCGTAGCCGTGGAACCGGCCGGCTCTCCCGTCCTGTCCGGCGGAGACCCGGGGCCGCACAAGATTCAGGGCATCGGCGCCGGATTCGTCCCGAAGGTGCTGAACCGGACGCTGCTCGATCGCGTGGCGACCGTGACCGACGATGAAGCCTATCAAACGGCCAAACTGCTCGCGAAGAAAGAAGGGCTGCTGGTCGGCATCTCCGCCGGAGCCAATGTCTTCGCCGCGCAAAAGATTGCCGAAGAGCTTGGACCGGGGAAAAACGTCGTCACCATTCTCTGCGACACCGGCGAGCGGTATATCAGCATCGAAAAGTATTTCAACATTTGATCATTCATAATGAATGATTGAGGGCGGATGCTCAAACTGGTCTCTCAGCAAGGCCGCAGGTGAGAGGAAACCGGAGGCGTACCCTCTGGGTACGTTGAGGATTTCATCGAGCCGAGCACGAAGCTGAAGGACCATTTTCAGCCTCCGAAATAGTTTCAACATCTGACCTGGTACAGGCCACTTAGGGAGAGGAGGCTCAACAGCGTCATCCAGCAAGGCCGCAGCGAGGTCCACGGCGCGATGAATCATGAGCGCCACGTTTGTGGACGCCGGCGAGTGAGTGAGCCGGCCGTGTCTTAGGTCCGAGGCGTACCCTTGCGGTACGTTGAGGGCATGAACGATGCGAGAATGCTGCTGGTGACGGTTTTCAGCCTCCGTCGGACATGGAATTTACAGAGACACAAATCAATCGCTACAGCCGGCACATTCTTCTTCCAGAAGTCGGCGGCAAAGGCCAGAAGAAGATCGTGCAAGCGAAGGTCCTCATCGTCGGCGCAGGGGGGCTCGGCTCGCCGGCCGCGCTCTATCTCGCAGCCGCCGGGATCGGCACGATCGGGCTCATCGACAGCGATGTCGTGGATCTCAGCAACCTGCAACGGCAGGTCATCCACCAGACGCCGGACGTGGGCCGCCCGAAGGTCGTCTCCGGCAAAGAAAAGATTCAGGCGCTGAATCCCGACGTGAACGTGGTGATGTACGAAGAGCGACTCACCGCCGGCAATGCGCTGAAAATCATGAGCGGCTACGATGTGGTCATCGACGGCGTCGATAACTTCCCGACGAAGTTCTTGATCAACGACGCCTGTTATTTTGCCGGTAAACCCCTGGTGCATGGCGGCATTCTTCGATTCGATGGTCGCGTCACCACCATTATTCCGAAGAAATCGGCCTGTTATCGCTGCGTATTTAAGAAGCCGCCACCCGAGGGGCTGGTCGCCTCCTGTCAGGAAGCCGGTGTCATCGGTGTGTTGGCCGGCATCATCGGAACCATTCAAGCCACCGAGGCGCTGAAGCTGATCCTCGGTATCGGTCGCCCGTTGACCGATCGGCTGTTGGATTTTGATGCCCGCCGCACCCAGTTCAGAGAAATCCGCATCAAGCGGAATCCCGATTGTCCGCTGTGCGGCGAACGGCCCACGATTACGGAGCTGATTGAAGACGGCGACGTCGCCGGGCCGACCTGTGCGCTCCCGGGTCAACGTAACTTGTAGCGAAGGTGTCTCCATGTCGAAAATGAAAGCGCTCGTGTGCCGGGAATGTGGGAAGGAATATCCACCCAAAGCCATCCACGTCTGTGAGATGTGCTTCGGCCCGCTGGAAGTGAAATATAACTACGACGAGATCAAGAGCACGATCTCGCGGAAGAAAATCGAGCAGGGTCCGAACAGCATGTGGCGCTATATCGACCTGCTGCCGGTCGAAAGCACCGCGATCATCGGCCCCCACGCCGGGCTGACGCCGTTGGTGCGGGCGAAAAATCTTGGCGCCTATCTCGGCATCGACGAGCTGTATATCAAGAACGATACGGTGAACCATCCGACCCTGTCGTTCAAAGATCGGGTCGTCTCGGTCGCCCTCACACGTGCGCGGGAACTCGGCTTTGAAACGGTGGCCTGCGCCTCGACCGGCAACCTGGCCAACTCCGTCGCGGCTCACGCGGCGGCGGCAGGCATGAAGTGCTACGTGTTCATCCCGGCCGACCTTGAAGCGGCGAAGGTGCTCGGCAACCTGATTTACAAGCCGAACGTGGTCGAGGTCGAGGGCAACTACGACGATGTGAACCGGCTCTGCAGCGAAATCGCGGGTGAACATGGCTGGGCCTTCGTGAATATCAACATTCGTCCCTACTATGCCGAGGGCTCAAAGACCCTTGCGTTTGAGACGGTGGAGCAACTCGGCTGGCGCACGCCGGACCAGGCCATCATTCCGATGGCCTCGGGCTCCTTGCTGACGAAGATCTGGAAAGGCCTGCACGAAATGCATGCGCTGGGGCTGGTCGATTCCGTTCGCACCAAGATCAACGGTGCACAGGCTGAAGGCTGCTCCCCGATCGCGACCGCCTTCAAGGCCGGCCGGGACTTTTTCAAGCCGGTCAAACCGAAGACCATCGCCAAGTCCCTCGCCATCGGCAACCCGGCCGACGGCTACTACGCCTTGAAAGCCACCGCGGAGAGCAAAGGCGCGATGGACGCGGTGACAGACGAGGAAGTCGTGGAAGGCATCAAGCTGCTGGCGCAAACTGAAGGCATTTTCGCCGAGACCGCCGGCGGCGTGACCATCGGAGTGTTGTGCAAGCTTGTGAAGCAGGGATTGATCAAGAAGGGCGACGTCACGGTCGCCTATATCACCGGCAACGGGCTCAAGACCCAGGAAGCGGTTGTGGACGCCGTCGGACGTCCGTTCCGCATCCAGCCCAGCCTGGTGAACTTCCAAAAAACATTCAAAATGGGAAAGAACAGTGGTGGTGACTCATGATTAAGGTTCGTATTCCAACGCCCCTGCGTCCCCTCACAAAGGGTCAGGGCGAAGTTGAATCCGCGGCAGCCAACATTGTGGACATGATCGGATCGCTCGACGCGACCTATCCGGGGCTGAAGAACCGGCTCTGTGACGAAAAGGGCGACTTGCGCCGGTTCGTCAACATCTACGTCAACGAAGAGGACATCCGTTTCCTGAACGGGAAAGAAACCTCGTTGAAGGACGGCGATGAAGTGTCGATCGTTCCCGCGATTGCCGGAGGATAGCCATGACCAGCCTACGCTTTCATATTCGTTTTCCCGAGAACAAGATCAAGGAGCCGATCATTTATCAGATCGGCCATGAGTTCAAGGTCGTGACCAACGTGCGTCGGGCCGATGTACGCGAGACGACCGGATGGATGGATCTCGAACTGACCGGCGAGACCGAAGAAATCGAACGCGCCATCGACGGCATCCGCACCAAAGGCTGCGT
>CABVRO010000041.1 GCA_902500715.1 uncultured Nitrospira sp.
AACATACGAATGGCATACTGGTCTTCCGGGTGCATGCTCAAGATCAAGACCGGCAACGTCGGCGCCAGTTGTTTCAGTTCCTTCAACACTTCCGGCCCGCTCCGACCTGGCATACTGATGTCCATGACGACGAGGTCATAGGGCTGCTCACGAACATGGTCCAGCATCTCCTGCGCATTTCCGCACTCGGCCATGCTGGCGCCCTCGAATCCTTCTTCCAAAATGTCTTTCACGCCGCGACGAAACGAAGGGTGATCATCGACGACGAGTATCCGCACGGTCTCTGTTGTTCGCATAGTGCCCTCCATCATGTTCCGGTCCTCTATCTCAGCGAGGCAGGTGCAGCGCGATCGTCGTCCCGCGGCCCTCTTTCGTCTCGATCTGTACATCTCCGCCAAGCAGCCCGGCGCGCTCCCGCATCCCCAGGAGGCCGAACGATCTGGCATCCGCAAGGCGATCGGATGGAATGCCACGACCGTTATCGCTAACCTGCAGCAGCAACCCCTCGTCCCGGTCTTCCAAGCGCACGTGTACCTCCGTGGCCTGAGCATGACGGGTCACGTTGGTCAGTGCCTCCTGGCAAATCCGAAAGACCGCGGTGGCATATTCCGGAGCCACCCGCAAATCTTCATGGCTGACGGTGCAGTAACAGGCAACACCGGTGCGGCGTTGAAAATCTCGACACTGCCATTCAATGGCCGCGACCAGGCCAAGATCGTCGAGCACGCCGGGGCGCAACTCCGCCACGATACGTTGCACAGAGGTGATAGTACTATCCACCTGCTCCTTCATGCCTCGAATTTTTTCCTCGACCTTGACGCGATCCCGGGGCTCCAAACGCTCTCCCAGCAATCCACCCAGGCGGGACAGATCGATCTTCAGACAGGTCAGGCCGACGCCCAATTCATCATGCAACTCACGTGCAATTCGCCCGCGTTCCTCTTCTCGAATCCCCTCCATCCGCCCCGACAGTTTGCGCAGGCGACGCAATGAGTCCTGCAACTGCTCCTCAGCCCGTTTCCGATCCGTCGTATCCTTGAATACGACGACCGCCCCGACGATGTCCCCCCGCTCCCGAATCGGCGTACTCACATACTCCACCGGAAAACTGGTTCCGTCTCTTCGCCAGAACCGGCTGTCCGCCTCCTCCCGAATCTCCCCGCCCTGAATGGTCTCCACAATGGGACTGAGGCGTTCACCGGAAGCTCCCTCTCGGAAGTCGGGACGGTGGACCAACGTAGAAAAGGGCTGGCCGATCAATGCCTCCGCCTCCCAGCCGAACATTTTCGCCGCCGCCGGATTGACGAACGTCAGCCGCCCGGCCCGATCGATCCCATAGATGCCCTCCCCGGCTGAATTGAGGACGACTTGATTGTGATGATGCAGGCGATCCAATTCCTCTTCGGCCGATCGCCGCTCACTGATATCGCGCATGATGATCGTAAAAAAAAGATCCGATTTCCCCTTCCAGGAGGTCACGCTCAGTTCGAGGGGAAATTCGCCGCCGTCTTTTCGATGTCCGAGGAGTTCCAGCGTCTTACTCGTCAACTGCACCCGTTCGAACAATCGCACCCGCTGAACATTCCGTTCCAACTCCTCATGGTACCGCTCGGGAATGATCATCGTGACAGGCTGACCGATGATTTCCTCGGCCGAATAACCGAAGGTCGCTTCGGCGCCTTTATTCCAAAACGCAACTTTCATAAGCGCATTGACCAGCACGATGGCATCTTTCGTCGACTGCACAATGGAGCGCAACCGCTCCTCGCTGACCCGGAGCGCATCCTCGATCCGTCGGCGTTCGGTCACATCACGAATGATGCCCAAGACCCCTATGACACGGCCCTGTCGCAGTTGCGGGGTTCCGACGAACTCTCCGGTGACGTACCCGCCTTGTTTTGTGCTGATCTGCATCGAACAGGTCAGCGGCGCTCCGCGTTCAAGAATCGCCTGCAACACATCCTGACAGAACCCCGCGTCATCGGGATGCAGCAGAGCCACGAGCGGCTCCCCCATCCATTGCGAACGCGACCAGTTGGTCACTGTCTCAAAAGCCGGGTTGAGCGAAGTAATCGTGATGTCCGTCGAGAGGGTGAAAATGATATCGCGCGCCCCTTCCACCAAACTCCGGAATCGATATTCCGATTCGAACAAGGCATCCTGCGCCCGCTTGAGCCACGTAATGTCGTGAAACACCATCACGGCCCCGGAGGGCGCACCGGCCTCATCCTTGATCGGCCTTGCATTGATGCTGATCCACCGGCCCGACACACCCTGCGAGGCCCGCAGATAGACTTCGAGCCAGTCGATTTTTTCGCCTCGCAGCGCGCGCGCCAACGGCCACTCATCCTGCCCGAACGGCGTCACCGTGTCCGCATGCAAAAACTCATACCGTTCGGCCCATGCCGTCGGAGGAATGTGCACGGGAGAAAATCCGAGAATACTTTCCACCGCCGGATTGGCAACAACCAGCCGCCCCTCGGCATCGGTCACCACGACCCCGTCGCCCATACTTCGCAAGACGGAGTTCACGATCCTAGTTTGCTCATTCAACGCCTGTTCAGATCGCTCAAGTGCATCAGCGCGCTCCCGGAGGGCCTGTTTCGCCTGCACAATTCCCGCCGATTGGGTCCGGACCGCATTTTCATAGACCCGTAACAATTGTTCGGCCACCGCCAAGCGGGACTGATGCCTGTGGCCGGCCCCTTCCTCCGTTGCGCCGGCCACAGGAGCCGACGACGAATGCGCATCGACACCTGCCTCCAAAGGAACGGGCTCGTCGCAAGCCAGCAACGACGTTTTCAGGCTGAGAGCGAGTGACTTGCACAGGGCAGCCGTATCACGAGGCACCGCTGTTCTAGAGAATAAAATCACGGCGAAGAGATCTCGGGACGGTAACATCCCACCGAAACACAACACCGATTTCACCCCGTACTTCAGCACAAACCCTTCCTGCACCGGCACATAGGGGCTCCCCACCGCGTCCGGCACATAAAATACGTTGTACGTCTTCTCCTCAAGATCCACCAACCACTCCCCATCCGGAGCCACCTCAAAGCTGGAGGAGAGGCCGAACTGGTGCAGGAGTTGGGAAAACATCGGAAACTGTTTGACGAAATCGGCGCTGACCATCGGAATCGCCCGGTAGCGATGGGAACGCTCGACTTGATTCCACTCCGCCTCCTCGCCGGCCGTGGCCACGAGCGTGAAACACTTGAGATCGGGAAACGGAGCGATACCCCCGAGCTGTTTTCGAACCCTCTGCTGGGTCATCGGATTCAACCGGTTGTAGGAGACGGTCTTGAAACAGCGAACCAGAACACAGTCGCGGGCGCCTGTGTCGGGATTGCCGAGGGTACGGAACAGATAGTCCACGGCTCGCAATGCGGCCTCCTCAAGCGAGCGCGACTGCTCGCCAAGCTGACGCAACACGGCCGAGCATTCGGTCATTTCCAACAGGGAAAAACGAGCCAGACTATACACAGGCGGGCCCTCGGGTGAACGATGGGAGAATACGGATCAACGCGCCACTGGTTGACGTTCGTCCGGAGAAACCGACTCGTGAGGGAAGGCGCGTGTCTGTAGAGCACTGCCTTGCAAGGCGAGGCACAGAGTCACTCTCGTGGCGAGTCTAGTAAAGGGGGCCGATCATGTCAAGGCAGACAGGTGGGCTCAGGTTGAGCGAAACCCCTGAACCATTTCAAGCGACCGCATCTCACACCCGCCTCGCACGCAGACCATTGCGGCTATCGGGAGAACGGCCCCTGGGAAAGTGCCTGAGACAACAACGCCACATCCGATGGATACGTCAGACGACCGAAGGCGACGTCGCGATCGACCCACTGCACCTCTTCGACCTCTCCGTCGGGAACTCCCGCCTCCTCGAGCGCCGACATCTTGAACCACATGACTGTCTTGCGGAACCGCCGCCCCTCCCGCTGAAACCAATATTCGGTCGCGGAGAGGTCCGCCTCGATTCGGCAGCACCATCCAGTTTCTTCCAACACCTCGCGCAACGCGGCCTGCGCAGGCGTTTCTCCGGCGTCGAGCCGGCCCTTGGGGAACGACCAGACGGGACGCCCCTTGATATCGGACACCCGTATCAGCAACACCTCCTGTTGCCGGAACACCACGCCTCCCGCTGATCGCACCAACCCTGCTTCAGGCATGACCCCTTCTTCCCCCCACCGCACCCGACACTCCGTCTGACTTACTCCATCTACCCCCGGTGGGGCAATCCTAGAAACCAGGCCAACAGTCGATCTTGAGCACAATCGGGCAAGATCCATTTCAGCATAGCTCTGAATCGCGCATCCTTACCGACCAGATAACGCGCGCGTGGTCGCGCGGCGATCAATGCGTCGGCTACTACACCTGCTACCACCTCTGCCGGAATCGCGCGCGCAGCGGCGGCGGCCATGACCTCCTGCATGCGGGATAACGGCTGAGCATACAGGGCGAATGCCTCCGGCTCGACGCCACCGAGTATGTGCGTGGCCGACATCGTGGCCCGTTGCCATATTTGAGACTGGATCGCGCCCGGCTCTATCAGCGACACCGAAATGCCCCAGGGCGCCAATTCGAGCCGTAGCGCATCGCTCATCGCCTCCAACGCAAACTTCGAGCTGCAATAGGCGCCGAGAAATGGCGTGGCAGCAAGGCCGGCGATCGAACTGATGTTGACTATCCGCCCGCGCGCGCGCCGCAGCAATGGGAGCAGCGCTTGAGTCACCCCGAGGGCACCGATCACATTCACTTCAAACTGAGTTCGCACCTCGGAGAGAGGCAGAAGTTCCAACGGGCCGGCGACGGAGATCCCGGCATTGTTCACGAGGCCTGCTAGTCCCGTGCGACACGTAGCCTCGGCCAACGTCTTGCGGGCCGCCTCGATCGAGGCCGGCTCCGTTACGTCCAACATCAACACACGGAGTCGCGAGGAGGCCAGACGCGTCAGCGCTTCCCCGTCCTGCGCGCTGCGAACGCCTGCCCACACGGTCCAGCCCAACGCATCGAGATACCGTGCGCACGCCGCACCAATTCCGGAGGACGCTCCGGTGATCACAATCGGTCCCTGCACCGCCATACGTTCTCTTCTCCATATTGCACTGACCGCCGTTCATGCCCGAGCGAGCGGATGGCTAAGACGCAGAATATCACGCGCCTGAGGCAAGAGGCATCATGGGTCCGGCTGACCCACCACCTCGCGCATTTCGGTAGGTAATTCCAGAAATCAAAAGAAGAGATGAGCGTTTTCGGTTATTTACTCCACTCATTCCTGCACGCGCTCGCTGCAAACAATGACGGGATCAGGCCGATTTGACAATCAAGCATCCTCATCTAGACTTGATTCATGCGCGCGCGAACAACATGCCCTAGAAGCGGCACATTTTCAGCCATGGTTGCGGGAGTCATCCTCCCACTCACGGCCTTGCTGTCATTGTCTCCCTCTGCCGCCTCTGCCAACCGAACCCTCACAGTCCCCATCTCCATTGCCACCTACACAGACGACCAAGTAGGCTTCCCGACATTTGTGATGAAATGGGACGAAGGAATCCAACCGGACCCCTTGTCGTTGCGATGGGGACGGAGCCAGGTTCCTGTCAGAGGGACCGGGATGAGTTCCATTCAGCGGGCCTTTCGCTTTTCTGTCGCACGCCTTGCTCCATCCATCCGTCCGACTGGAACCTTGTCCCTGTATGCGACATTTTCAGGGCCATTGAACGCGGAGGGCACGACCGCAGAAGCCGCCTTGGCTATCGGCTTTCTCGCCTTGCTGAAAGGTGACCACCTGAAACAGGACATTACGATCACCGGAACGCTGGAAGGTGACGGCCGGATCGGACCGGTCGCGCAAGTGGCTGAAAAAACAACGGCAGCGGCGAGGGCCGGCTACCATGTGCTGCTGGTGCCGCGAGGGCAGTTTTATGCCCCGCGAGTCAACCGAGTCAGTCGGAACCTTGAATCGAATGTGTTGGTACGTGAAGTGGAGACGATCGAAGAGGCCTACGAAATCATGACCGGAAAAAAGCTCTAGCCTTTCCCCCTCCCACAGGGCCGTGTGCGGTCTCCGGCAGCGCTCTCCTCACATCTGACTCGCGCCAATGAACAAGCCATCGATACAGGATCGATAGCTTGTTATCGAGTTGCGGACAGGCCCTTGAATCCTGCCCCGCTCACATCCAATTGTTGATCAAGAGGAAGGCCGCCCAGAAGCTGGGGTGCGTGTGACCGCGCTGGGAAAGAATCTTTTGCTGGGCCCGTTGCAACGCAACGGCCTTTGACAGCGCGGGATCCTGCAATTGCCTGTAGAATTCCGACACGAGTTCCGTGGTCGTTTCATCATCCGACGTCCACAAACTCGCCAAAGCCGTCCGCGCCCCTGTCTTGACGGCCACACCACTCAACCCGAGCGCCGCACGATCGTCCTCGGCAGCAATCTCGCAGGAGCTGAGCGTCAACAGATCCAAGGGCTGCTGCCGGTATTGCTGAAGACCCACCAGCTGCGACAACCGGTCCATCGTGATCTTGCCGTCATGAGCCAGCACAAACGAATCTCTGGCCTCGGTGCCGACGACCGTGTGCGACGCAACATGGACGATCCCCACTCCCTGGTCCTTGATCTCTTCCTCCAGAGACGGTGCAGAGAACTGCTTGTTCATCAACAGCTTCCCACCATAGAGCGTTCTGATGGCTTGGACTTCGGTCTCCGCATATCGCGGAGCAGACAGGCCCTCGACCGATTCAGTCAGGCCGACCGACAACAGACTGCCTTTGCGGCGCTGGGCTGCACTCAAATCGGTCAACGCAAGACTCGGCGTGACGGCCACTGCAAGCGAATCCACGAGAAAATGCCGCCCATCGTGCAAGGCCCCCATCGGAATGGTCCGGAGCGACCCTTCGGCCACCATCACGAGCGTATGAATCCCGGCCCCCTGCAAATCCTGCTGAAGGGGCGCAACGAGCCACCCGTGCAAGGTCTGCGCGGAGGACATGTAGTTCTGCGACTGTGAATCCTGGATCAACCGCCTGAACGAACGAATTTCTTTTGTCAGCTTCTCTCCCGTCACAGGAACCCGGACCTGCTTCAGCCCATTGGCTGTTTCCAAGAGCAGTTCGAGCCGGTCCGGAAAAGAAATCGGATACACCACCGCGGTGCCGGGCGCCAGCATGCCGACGCCTCGATGACTCGCGACCGTCGTCACACAATCATCCTGGAAATAATCCTGCAGCTCGGCCGCATGGGAAACTTCAACGGTGTCCTTTACCTGAACCAACAATTGTTCATTCTGGTCCGGCGTCTTCGCCGCCGCCGCTCTCCGCAACAAGACATCCTCGTACTCCACAAACAGCGGCGCAACGGACTCGTAGTACGAGTGGTGCCGCCCTTGATACCCCACGGAATATTCGTAATGAATCGGCTTGAGAAGCGTCACGGCACGCTGATACGCGGCCAGCGCTTCTTCCTCTTTGCCCTCCGCCCGCAACAGCCTCGCCACTTGCCATTGCCAACGGTACAGGGATTCCGGCGCGTTCACCTTTTGAGCGGCGGAGGTGGCCTTCCGTGAATATTCCAACGCCTCGGGGTGACGATGCTCCTGCTCCAGCAATCCACCCAAATAGCCCCAGGCGTAGGATTGTCCGCGCGCATCGCCGGTACGCCCGGCCACATCACCGGCCGCGATAAAGGCCTCGGACGATTGCCGTAACAGGCCCGCCCCCGGCCCGGCGGAAGCAACAGCCTCCGTCGCGCGGCCCTTCCCCGCGTCCGATTTTCTGGCGGCGCCGGATTTCGCGGTCGTGGCAGCGAACAACTCCTGATATCCAAGACCGATGTTCAGCAGACCGGCCGTCTTCGCCTGACTATCCCCGAGCGACCGCACATCCGACCAGGCTTGATCCAAATGACGATGCGCTTCACCAAGTTGTTGGTTCTGGAGCAAGGCCATCGCGCCGTTGATTTGGGCCGTTGCCGCCAGTGCCGGCTGCTTGGTCTCGATGGCAAGGCTCCGGCTCTCCGCATAGACGTCGATCGCTTCGGCAAACTGCCGGCGGGCCGTGAGAGCATTACCCAGATCGTTCAGGACCCCGGCAACCAACAGAGGCCTGTTCTCCTCACGCGCCAACGTCAAGGCTCTGGTCAAGTGTTCGGTGGCGGGTTCGTCTTTCCCGAGCACGTGGAAGGTGTTGCCGAGCTGAGCGAGAATCGTCGCCGTGAGGCCGCGCTCACCGATCTGTTCAGAGAGTTTGAGCGCGGCTTGCAAGGTCCCTTGCGCACGACGGATCTGCCCTTCCTGCTGAAGCGCATACGCGAGGTTGATCAACGCCTGGCACTGCTCTTTTGCCTGCCCACTCTCTTCATACCCGCGCGCGGCATTCATCCAGTGCGCGGCGGCCTGGGCAAATGCACCCTGCTGAAACTGTGTCGTCCCCTGTCTCATTTCTTGCGAAGGCGAGATCGACGACCCGCCCGAACCGCCGAACAATTCGATCGCGATCACGCTCGCCGGCCAGGCCAATCCGGTCAACACAAGCACCCCGACGCTCAGCATCATCAACGGCGTGGAAAGCGCGCGGGAGGCGGAGGGACCGGCAGACCCGTGACTCCGCTTCATGCCGCGGCGAATGACCATGTTACGCTTCCTAGGCATGACGTCCTCCTTGGGGAGCTAGCACCCCTGCCATGATTCCATAAGTTGTGCCGTCGACTGACGCTGCCTCTGTGCTGTTTGTGTCGCCGGCGCTGCCGGCTCGCCCTCGCCGCCGACCTCCTCCAACACCACAGGCGCCGCCAGCGATCCGCCTGGTTGCGACGGCGTGACGTCCCGTGAGGCTTGAACAAGGCTGCTGAATGCGCCGTCCTTTCGGGCTGCACAGCGGCTGGTCAACAGCGGGGCCGGTGAGGCCGGGGCATCCTGAGGGAGCAGCACGGCGGCGCGATTCAAGAACGCCACAGGCTCGACAGGATTAGCCGTATTCACACTGGCCGCATTCGCTGTAGGAAGAGGCGGGAGCCCGCCAAGATTCACCCCCACGACCTGGATTTGCGTCACCCGTTGACTGAACGGATTCGTCGTGGTGTTGACCTGCGCTCCTGTCGGCACGCTCACATTCGGGGTCACGTCGATGGAGGCGGGAATCACTCCTCCGCCACCCGCGACAATCAGAGTCCCAGGCAGGGCTTGGACCTGCCCGTTTCCTGACGCGCCGGAAAAAGGATTGCCGACAAATGGCTGCACACTCATCTCGCCGGCCGAGCTCGTACTGCCGAGAATGACTCGTTGCGCGCTGATTTTGGATCCATTGATCTGAATCCCGCCCCCCATCAAGCCGAGTACGGCCCCGGTCTGGAGCACCGTCGAGGATGAAGATAAGACGATCGAACCGTAAGGACCCTGCCCGAAAAACCCGAAGGAAACGGGCGAACCGACCGACAACGTCGAATCGAACGCCAGGAGACCGGTGTTGGCCGTGAAGATTCCGCCATCGCTCAGGCGCAATTGCTGAGCCGTACTGAAATAGGCGGATCCGGACACGTTCAGTGAAGCGCTGGGGCCGAACACGATCCCGGAAGGATTGATGAAGAACAGGTTCGCATTGAGCGCCTGGACCGTGCCATTAATGTTGGACGGCGATCCCCCTATCACTCGGCTGATAACGTTCGACACGCCGCCGGGATTCACGAATGCCGCCACGTCCCCCGTGCCGACGGAGAATTGATTGAAGCTGTGAAAGAGGTTCGGGCCGCTTCCCGGTCTGGTTCCGCCGGTGATGTTCGTGGTATTGCCCGAGGTGCTCAGGGAGGTCCCAAGACCGCCTGGTCCGGAGGGGGTCGCGACGATGTTCGTGGCCTGGCCGTATGCGATCGACCCCGTATGGCCTAGAATCATCAGGAAGGCGAGTAACCCATGAATGAATAGCGGCAGACCTGCGGGGCGACACGTCATGGTAATTCTCCTCGTGTGATAAGAGAGGAAGGCCTCCTCTCTTACCCTAAACGGTGCACAACTTCAACACGCATAACCCCTTACTCCATGAGACGACGCATGGAGGACACCATCCATCGGCCCTGGCCATTCGACCCTAGAACGCCTCGACCACCAGTTGCAGATGGATGCCGTGATCCTGCAAATTGTTGCGGTCGGTATCGTACCGCTTCAACTGTTTGCCATAATAGAGTTCGAAATGGCTCCCGCGCCAAAAATTCCAGATGACGCCGGCACCCAGACTCGCCAGCGTTTTCGGTGGGGTACCGGGCGTCTGAACCGTCGTTTGCCAGCCATGCCCCAAATCGAAAAAGGGCGCGAGAAAGACTGAATCCACACCGGCCTTCGTCGTATATACCGGAACCCGCGCCTCAATCGACAACATGGCGGCATTGTCACGAATCAACGTGAACTCCCGATAGCCACGCACGCTGTACCGGCCACCGACCGCAATCTGTTCGAGGGGGAACAGGTGGTCGTTGGACAATTGCACCACGCCTCGACTCACCAATTGCGTCCGCCACAAGGGGAGCTGGCGGATCCATTGGGCTTCGCCCAACCAAGAGAAGAAACGGGCATCCGGCAGATTCGGATCACCATTGGCAGTCGCCCCCATCGCTCCGACACCGACGGAGAAACGTGATAACAGAGAAATCACCTGATCGGCAGAACGCCGGGCATATTCCTGACCGAAGCGGAGCGAGGTCACGCGGAACTTCCCGTTCGGCGACCCGGTGATGAGCTCGAACGGATTCCCTCCCAACGTACTTTCATTCCGGGCATGTTCGCCTGTGAGGGAAAAGGCCAGTTCCTGGTCCGCCGTCCGGATGACGGGATGTCTGACCGACAGCCCGAAGATCTGAGCCTTGTTTTTAATATCCAGCGCATCGAACGGCGATTCCTCAACCCCGAAATCGAACCGGCGATATTGCAGCGCGACGGTGGTATCACGCGGGCCCACCGGGATTTCGTATTTAAAGTTCAGCATCGGATTCACCCCGGCCGACCGCCCGTATTGCAAACTCAGCGTATCGCCGAAGCCCAGCAGGTTCTGGTGAGCCAGCGTGATGAACCCTTGCTCCGCACCCACAACCGGGGACTGGTAGTTGTTGAATTCCAGCCAGGCCTTCAACGGATTGGCCTCCTTCACTTTCACGTTCAGCGTACTCTCTCCAAGGGTTGCGCCAGGCAACAGTTCGGCGTTGATCCGTTCGATCCGGGGATTGGCTTGCATCACGCGCAACCGTTCTTGGAGTGCTTCGACATGCAGCGGAGGACCGGCCGCCAGATTGACCCGGCTCTGAAAATACGAGGGGCGGAACCACTTGGTATCCTCGACGTTGACCTGCGTGATCTTTCCCTCGATGATCTGCATGGTCAGAACGCCGTCCGCGACATCCTGCTCAGGGACCACCGCACCGGACGTTAAATATCCATGGTTGACGTAGTAGTACGTGAGCGCCAGGCGCAACGATTCCAGATCCTCCGCCGTGAGCTCGCGATTGGCATAGGGCGCAGTGACTTCGGAAAGCTGTTGTGAGGTGAAGGCGGTATTGCCGATCAGCCGGATCTCCTTCACCGCGATCTTGGGCCCTTTGGCCGCCTGATCGAGTGCACTAGGCGGGCGGGGTGCCGGCACCTCAATAGCGGGAGGCTGCGCGGGAGGCGGGACGACAGGCAATTGGGGCAATTTCGGGGGCAACGGACCGAGTTGCGAGCCGGTCTGCGAATAGGCCGGCAATGCCAGCGCGCCAAGCAATAGAAGAGCCGTCACACCCGCAAATGTGCGACGCCAGCTCCGAGGCGATCGACAGGGCTTCCGAGGATGGGATGAGTCACCGTATACAGCCGCATCCTCGCCAACCGACGTCGTCATTCCTGCTTCCTGCCCCACCGACTTCTTCACGCCAGCCATCAAGGCCTCCCCTCTTTCTTGATGACGGGGCACAGCGTGGCTGTCCCCCTGCCCGCAACAATCCAGACCACCCTCATTGCCCTTGCATCCGCGCGATGTCTCTTGTTGCGCCCATGTGCCTCTCCTCGGGAGAACCGTGCCTGTGCGACAATGAGACAGCCGCGCGATACGTATCTCTTTGGAGAGTCTTACCTGCGAAGGAACTGCTTATAACATGTCTCGAATTAAAATACTCCTGCCTCGAAAAGTTTTTTCGTACGGGGGGCAGTCGATCCTCATAAGGGAGATTCCTGAGGGGGCGGCGGAGAGAATGCTGGCGGGAGAGAACTGGCGTTCCAGGTCTGAACGCCCGCAGCCCACTATGGGTGAGCGCGTGGCTCGGCGTGCAACGCCACGCGGCCGTCGGGCATGTGAGGCGGTATCGGATGGAGGCGTCGGGCGTGTGACTCTAGACGGCTCAGAGGGGAAGCTCCCTCATCGACCGCGTAAACCGGGCAAGCTGTTCCTGGAATGAACCGGCCCCCTCATACTCGAACACATAGCGGGTCATATCGAACAGCGGGGCCGGATCCAGGTCTCGGATCATCTCCGATTTCCATGAAATCTGAAGCCGATTGATCATGGTGATGGGCGTAGGCGTGCCGACCATGCCGAGCGAGACCGTGCCGTAGGTTTGCGAGAAGATCAATATTTCTCGATCGAACATCGCCGTATTCATGTCTTCAGCCGCGCCGTGTTTCCTGAAATCCTCTTCGAGGCGCTGAAAGGTGGGCGACTGCATCAGCGCTTCCCGAAACGCATAGAACACCTTGACGCCGGCACGATGCTGATCGTCCATGACGTTCACCGCATCGGACACCGTCATGCTGTCCTGCATCTGCGCCTGAGTGAGAATCAAGAGGCGCCTGATTTTGACCTGGCGCCGGGCGGCAGCCTGATTCGCCAACAGATAGTTGGGATACAGGGCTTCTCCCTTCTTCCAAATGTTCCACCGTTCCATCATCGCATCGACCGACTGCTCCGCCGTCTCCATCAGGCGGACCGCCTCGGCATTGGCGGCGGCGCCTTCATAGGTGAGGGTTTGTGCCTCCAGCTGCTTCAATTCTCTGCCGATTGCCTCGACCTTCTTCGGGAGATACCGGGGCCGTTTCGGCACATGCAGCATGACATCCACCGCCGTCAAGGCCAGGGTCCAGTATTCTTTCGCCTGCTTCGGGGCCTTGTCCTTTTGCGCGATCAGCAGCAGTTCCACCGGATTCCTGTCGAGCAGCTTCGCGATTTTGATGCAGAGCTCCGGCTTGGGAACCTTGAGCCCGCGCCGCATCAAGTTGGCGTCCGGCTGCGCGATACCGAGCTTTTCGGCCAGCGTATAATCACTGGTCAACGCGTAGCGGTCTTTGATTGCTTCGAAGTACCCGGAAATTTCCGTCATAGAGACTCCGTTAAATATGAATCTTGGGAAGCAACAACCGCCCTCATCCCCGCCTCAAATCCCTGACCAGGTCTCCACCGAAGCACCCGTCACCACACCGGCCGGTTCGGCGGCACCGGCTCGCCCGCCCGGACAGGAGGGAATGATGCCCTCCTCCAACCATTCGCCTCCGCCTGCAAGTATGTCTTTGGCCAGACGAAACAACCTCCGGTCGTCATCCCACAAGGGCGTCGTCAGGGAGAGCAACGGGGTGGGGTGAAATTTTTCTTTAACTCGCAGACAGAAATCTTCAACCAGCGCACGCGACAAGGCCTGTTCCCGGAGTTCCGGCTGTGATCCGTACCACAACAACGCCTCGACGGCAAATAGCTGGAGGCCCGCTGTCACCAGACGTCTCAACAAGCGTTGATTGCGCGCGAGCCCCTGTCGGTGACGGACGCTGGCCCACAGGGATTTCCGCGCGAGCGCACGACTCTCTTGCGACACAAACCGCTCCCACGAAGCCGCATCGGCCCCCGATCGCACACCTCGCCCAAGAAAGGCAATCGGATTGAAGGCGCGCGCGGTGATTCTCGCGAAAAATGGCACAGCCTGAGCCATCTCCTCGATCCCGCGCTCCAAAAAAGCCCTGCCTTGCGTCACATATTCGCCGAGTCCTTCCCGCGCCATCCATAACGTCAGAATACCGTTGCTCCCTTCCCAAATCACATTGATGAGTGCGTCCCGGATCATCCGTTCGATCGGCGCCGGCAGATCCCCGTGAAGCCGTAACGAATCAGGCGTCTCAAACGCGCGTCCGCCGTAGATGCGGAACAGATCCAGCAACGACTCCAACAGCCACTCCGTCGCAAGCACTTTCGCCGCCGCCGACTCCAGCCGCACATCCACCTTGGCATCGGCCCAGATTCCCGTGATCTTCACGATGGCCTCCAGCGCGAGCACGCGGGACGCCATCAGAACAATTTTCGAACCGATATCCGTATGCTCGCCGATGGGGCGATCGTATTGAATGCGTTGCCGGGCCCGCAGGCGTGCCAACCGGAGACATTGCTTCAGACTACCCAGGCAGGCGGCAGGCAGTGTCAGTCGTCCGACCGTGAGGCTCTCCAAGGCGCGCCGCAGGCCTTCGCCCTCTTCTCCAAGCCGGTCGGCTACCGGCACAAACACATCGCGCAGATGCACCTGGCCATTGTAAATGCCTCGAACACCCATGAAGCTGAGGCGCGTGCAGCGGCACCCCGCAGACTGCGTCTCCACCACAAACGCTCCGAATCGCCGCTCTTCCTTGGGGCGGTCGACGTCCTGAGGCACCGTGACGATCTGAGCAATGACGACGAGGAGTGACGCCAGAAACTCATGATCCTCCCCAGGCGCGTTCGTCGTATACAACTTTTCACCCGTGAGTCGATAGCCCGCCAGGACGCCACCTTCATGAACAGGAATCGCATAGGTTTTGAGATCCCAGATATCGCACCCCGCACTCTTTTCCGTCAGCGCAAATCCGGAAATGTCTCCTCGGGCCAATCGAGGCAGCAACCGCTGCTGTTGCTCGCGATTTCCCACCAGCTTGACCGGTTCCGCCACTCCGATCGAATTGTGGGCGGACAACAACACGCTCGTCGCCGCGTCATGACTGCCCAGGAGGGTCGCCACGGTGTGATACTCCGACTGCGAGAGCCCCAACCCGCCGTAGCTGCGTGGGACTTTGATCCCGAAAGCGCCGATCGTTCTGAACGCCTCGATCACCTCTTCGCCGATCGCGCCGTCTCTATCGATGGCTTCCGGATCCACTCTCTCGACCAACAGCAGGCGGAGGGTGTCGAGAAATTCCTTCGCCTCCCCGCTCATCGCCGGAATCGATGCAGAGCTAAACAGCGATCGTCGAACGACCCCTTCGAAGAGCCCTGCCATCAATCCAGAATAGGCACGCGTGTCGCGAGCGGCTTCGGCCGCCGCGAGCGACCCCTTGAACATCTTTGCTCCGGTCGTCATACGTACCTCTGCGATGTTGCCTACTTGGCCTTGCGCCAGGCAGCGCCGATACCGCCGATGCCGGCCGGCCCAACCATGGGCTGACGGGTGTTCGGATCAGCCACCCTCGCGACTTCATCGAGCCGCGCGAGGCGACGCCCGGCACGGTCCTCGAACCTGGCTCGCGACATCGTCAGACCATGGCGCGCGAACTGCGCGGACAGGTCCTCCCATCGATCTCGTGCCAGCGTCATCACCGCCGCGTATCCCGCCCGAAGGAGATGGATCCGGTCGTTGTAGCTCAAAAAACTCCGCTCGAAGAGGAGCGCATCGGCTTCCACCGGCGAAATGGCGAGCACTTCCTTCTCCGGATAGTCTTGCTGGAACCGCTCCAAGGCTTGCGAGAAACGCGCATCGAAATTAATGCGGGAGGCCTGTTCACCGATGGACAAAAAGCCCCTGTCCCGCAATCGATTTCCGGGCTTGCCGACGGCCGGCTGCGCCGGCCGCGACCGCGCCTGCGGTGCTCGCGCCATCGGATTGATCATGATCATGAAGTCCACATGTTTTTGAACGGCGACCTCGAAGAAGGCCATACGACCGATCCCGGCATCGATGTAGTCCCGGCCCTGGATCCGGACCGGACAGAAATAAATCGGCACTGCGGAGGAGGCCGTCACGGCACGTGAGATCGGAACGTCCCGCCAATCCTCGTCGCCGAACAGCACGCCATCGCCGGTTTCCAAATCGATGGCCGGGATGTACAGTTCCTTGGCGAGTCCGGCGAACCGGTCGCTCAACCCTTTGACTTTGAAGATCGCCTCGAGATACTTCGCAAAAGGCTCCAGCGTGTAAATACCGCTCGGCAGCGCATCCTGCGCCTTATCGAGCAAATCGATGAACGTCATCTCTCCATAGTGACGCACATAGAGCTTCAGCAGCGGAACGAGTTGCCGGGTCACCCGCCACACCGTTTTGAGCCCCTCGCCGATGGCAGGAGAAAACACGTTACGATGATCGAAGTAGTAGGGTCTGGTGCCGGACAGATTCGTGTCCAGAATCTCCTGCGGCCTGACTCCATTGGCCAACAGTGACGCCGCCGCCGCTCCGGCACTCACGCCGACATACAGATCGAGATCGTTCATCGTCACACCGTCCTCGAAGAGATCGTCCAAGGCGGTCAACGCGCCGATTTCGAAGAGGTAGCCGGTGAAGCCACCTCCGGCCAACGCCAGGGCTCGCTTGCTGGAAGACAGCGCCATCGTGGGCTCCACATCGCCTCAACGGCACAACAGCCTTTCATCGATCCGCGAAATGCGGCTGCCGCTTCTCCAGAAACGCCGACAGGCCTTCTCGTCTGTCCTCCGTGTCGCATAACTCTCCGAACAGGCGCGCTTCCAAGGCCAGGCCGTCATGAAGATTCAGCTCGACACCCTGGCGGATGGCCCGAAGCGACGCGCGCACCGCCATCTGGCCTTTCGAGGCAATCGTGCGCGCCAACCCCTGAGCCTGACGGAGGAGATCCTCAGGGGAAACGACCTGCGACACGAGACCGATCGCCTTTGCTTCCTGCGCCGAGATCGGCTCACCGGTCAGGATCAGCTCCATGGCTTTCGACCGACCGGCGATTCGAGCAAGTCGCTGCGTACCGCCGAATCCCGGCATGATGCCCAGATTGATTTCCGGCTGGCCCAATCGGCTTCCTTCCGCGGCTAGCCTGATATGGCAACACAGGGCCAATTCCAGTCCTCCCCCCAGGCAAATCCCGTTGATGGCAGCAATCACCGGTTTCTCAAACCCTTCGATCCGATCCAAGATAGCCTGGCCCTGCAGAGCCATGGCCTCCCCTTCCTTTGACGAAGCGATCGACGCTAAGACTCGAATATCTGCCCCGGCAATGAAGAATCGACCCGTGCCGGTCAACACGACCACTTTGACCGCTTCATCCTTGGCAACTTGCTCGAACGTCGTGCTCAGCTCGGCAAGGAGTTCAGGTGTCAGGGTGTTAACGTGAGGATGGTTGATCAACAAAGTGGCCACCGCCCCATCGACATTGCAGGAAAGCATCGAGCCGGTTGTCGTCGTCATATGAGCCTCACAGCATTGAATGGTGGGTATTCCCACATGGATGCGATCGGGAAAGGGACGGGCATACCTATCCTGCCCCGCCGACACAAGCGTTAATAGGCAAAGAAGCCTCGTCCCGCGAGCTGTCCGGTGAAGCCGGCGTCAACCATTCGGCGCAACATCGGCGCCGGCCAGAAGCGCACTCCCAGCGTATCCCGCAATGCTTCCAGTTCGTGCAACACATGGTCGGTCCCAAGCTGGTCGGCAACATGCAAGGGTCCTCCCTTCTCGTTGGGAAATCCTGTTCCCGCCACCATCGCCAGATCGATATCTCGCGCCGACGCGACGCCCTCCTGGTACGCAGTCACCGCCTCATTCACCATGGCAAGGAGAGGGCGTAATCTGGTCCATTCCATCCTGGTATGCCCGCCGCCCTGCCGTACTTGCTGCAGCAGAGAATCGAGCGCCTGATCGCCGCTCCGTTCCTCGGCGCCCGAATACTCGTAGAAGCCCCGCCCTGATTTGATTCCCCACCGTCCAGCCTTGACCAACGCCTCGAGGAGCGGCGCCGGGGCCATCCGCGGGCCATAGGACCGGTGGAGAATGCGCGCGACCTCGAACGCAATATCCAGCCCGACGGTATCCAGCAGCATGAATGGGCCGACCGGCATGCCGAATGCCACCATGTCCTGATCGATCTCCTTGATGGACACATCGCCGTCTTGGAAGCACCACACGGCTTCATTCAGATAGGGAGAGAGCAGGCGATTGACGAGGAAACCTGCGCATTCCTTCACGATCACCGGCGTCTTGCGGAGACTTTCGGCAAAACCGACGACATCATCGACGGTCTGGGGATCGGTGGCCAAGCCGGGAACGACCTCCACCAGCGGCATCGCATAGGCAGGATTGAAAAAATGAAGTCCGAGCACCTGACCGGGCCTCGCAGTCGAAGCCCCGATGGCCGAGATGGAGAGTGCAGAGGTGTTACTCGCCAGGATGGCACTTCGCGCACAGACCCGGTCCAGTTCGCGGAACACGCGCTGTTTCAGCGTGACCTCTTCTGAGACCGCCTCGATCACCAGATCGACATCATTGAGAGCCTCGAGGTTCGGCGAGGCCGTCACCAGCAGCATTTTCTCTTCCAGCTGCTCAGGCGTCATCTTGCCTTTGTCCACGCGGGCTTGATAGATCGCCCGCACGGATTCGACGCCTCGCCTGGCCAGTGATTCCTGAATATCTGCCAACAGCACCGGCACGCCGGCATAACTCACCACTTCGGCAATCTGCGCGCCCATGGTACCGGCACCCACCACACCGACTTTATAGATGTACATGGGACGCCTCCTGTCGCTCGATACGCACCTGTCACATGCGTTCCAACACCATCGCAGCGCCCTGCCCGCCGCCGACACACAGGGCCACTGCACCGAGCGCCGCGCCACGCCGCTGCATCTCGTACAGGATCGCGATGACCAGCCGGGTACCCGTCATACCGACCGGATGACCCAGCGCAATCGCGCCGCCGTTCACATTGACGAGCTCACGCTTGAGTCCCAACACACGTTCCACCGCGAGATACTGCACGGCAAAGGCCTCGTTCACTTCGATGAGTTCAAGATCGGTGAGGGTGACTCCGGCGCGCTTGAGTGCCAACGGAAGCGCTTCGGCGGGACCGATCCCCATACGCGTTGGCTCCACGCCGATGAAGGCATACCCCCTGATCCGGCCCAGCGGACGACACCCCAATTCGCGTGCACGTGCGGAGGACATGACGATCGCCGCTGCGGCGCCATCGTTGAGGGGACAACTATTCCCCGCCGTGACGGTCCCCTGTTCTTTGAAGAGCGGCGGATAGAGCGCGAGTTGCTGTTCCGTCAACCCGACATTCGGCCCTTCGTCTTGCGAGACGACCACCGGTGCGACATCACGCCCAGCCATCGACTTCGGCACCATCAGAGGTAGAATCTCATCCTTGAGCCGGCCCTCCCGAATGGCTTTGAACGCCCGGCGGTGGCTCTCCACCGCATATCGATCCTGCTCCTCACGACCGATGCCGAACTCCTCAGCCAGGTTCTCGGCCGTCCGGCCCATCAATTGGCCACAAAACGCATCGGTCAATCCCTCCCAGATACTGTCGATCAATTCGGCGTTGCGGAGCCGTTTTCCCCACCGCATGTCACGTGAGACAAACGGGGCGCGGCTCATGCTCTCCACGCCCCCCACGACCTGTGCCTCTGCGTCCTCACTTTGAATGTTTTGGTAAGCATTGACGAACGGTTGGAGACCGGACGAACAGTTTCGCTGCACCGAATAGGCCGGTGTACGCACAGGAAGTCCGGCCATGAGCGCAATCGCACGAGCGACGTTGTAGGCATCGCTCGTGTGACCGACGGAACCCACGATCACTTCGTCGATGAGCCGGGGATCCACCTTGGCACGCGAGACGGCTTCCCGCACGACCAACTCCCCCATCTTGTGAGGCGGGAGATCCTTCAGAGCACCGCCGAAGTTGCCGATAGGGGTGCGGACGCCGGCGACAATGACGACCTCTCTCATGGTGCCCTCCTCGCTGGCTCACATCGCCTTGCCTGACGACTGCATACCGACCGAGACCGTATCCGCCTTATCGCGCAAGGCGCGTCGCAACACCTTCCCGATAATGGTGCGTGGCAATTCAGTGCGAAATTCGATGGCCACCGGGACCTTGAATCGCGCCAGCGACCGGCGGCAGTGGTCGATCAGCTCTTTCTCGGTGACCTCAGCCCCGTCCTTCTGCACGACAAACGCCTTGACCGCCTCTCCGTAATGGTGATCGGGAACGCCCACGACCACGGCCTCACGCACGGCAGGATGCTGATACAGGATGTCTTCAACCTCTCGCGGATAGACGGTCTCTCCCCACGGCTTGATGACATCTTTCTTGCGATCCAGAAAAAAGAAAAATCCATGCTCATCACGCGTGACGATATCTCCGGTGTAGAGCCAGCCGTCGCGCAACACCGCTTGCGTGTCCTCGGTTTTCCTCCAGTAGCCCTGCATCACCTGAGGCCCGCGGACGATCAGTTCCCCCGCTTCTCCCGTAGGGATGTCCCGCATGCCCGTCTCTTCATCCACAATCCGTGCGTCGGTATCGGGAAACGGCAACCCCATAGCGCCTAGCGGATGATCCCCGCGAATCGGGTTGCAATGGGTGGTGGGCCCCGCCTCGGTCAGGCCGTATCCTTCCGAAATCCTGACGCCGCTCAACCGCTCGAATCGTTCCTGCACCTCAGCCGGAAGAGGGCTGGCTCCGCAAAGGCAGACCCGTATCGAATGTAAGTTGTACCGTCCGACCTTCGAACAATCTGTGATCATGGCGAACATCACCGGCACGCCCGACACAATGGTGACCCGGTGTTGATGAATCAATTTCACCGCCTCTTCCGCATGGAAGCGCGGGAGCAGGACGATCTGTGAACCGGTCGCGACGGCGAGATTCTGGCAAGTATTCAGCCCATAACAATGGAAAAACGGCACCGCGCCCAGGAAGACTTCCTTCCCCTCCTGAAAATCCGAGCACCAGAGGCGCCCCTGCATCGTATTCACCACCACGTTACGATGCGAGAGCATGACCCCTTTGGGGGTGCCGGTGGTGCTGCCGGTATATTGAATCTGAGCCAACGCGTCCGGCTCCACCGAGGGTAGAAGCGGGGAATCATCTTCGGTATGGGGGGATGCGGCGTCGAGCAGCGCAAGAAAGTCATAGACCGGGGGAGTTTTCTCGACCGCCACCCAGCGCTTTGCCAGCCGTGCCTTAAGCGGATAGAGCAGCCGCTTCAGGGGCGGAAGAAAATCTCCGAGGCTGGTGACGATGATCCGTTCGGGCAGACCTGTCTGCTCGCGGACGGCCTGAATGCGGGGATAAAACAGGTCCAACGCAACGATGATCTCGCTGCCGGCATCATCCAGCTGACTGTGAATTTCACGTTCGACGTAGAGAGGATTCATGGGCGCGACAATCGCGCCGGCCTTCAAGACGCCGTAATAGGCGATGACCGCCTGAGGAATATTCGGCAGCATGAGCGCGACCCGATCGCCCCTCTTCACGCCGAGCCGCAGCAATCCATGCGCAAAACGCGTGGTCAGATCGTTCAGTTCACGGAAGGAAAGACGCGCGCCATAAAAGACGAGAGCGGTCGATTCGGGGAACCGTGAGGCGGAGCGACGAAGCAGGTCCGGGACAGTCCATTCCGGATAGGCGGAGGTGAGAGGAACACCCGCGTCGTAGCGGCTGATCCACACGCGCTCCATGTGATCCTCCGACCCGCAGCCGGGTCAATGCGATTGTCCGCGCAGTTCACTCGCCGAGGGATGCGCCGGTTGAAAACGGCTTCGGCGGGAACCGGACTGGGTCCCTTCCAGCCCCATCCAAAACCCTTCGAGATAATCGAGCACCGCGTTCATCCCGAAGCGAAATTCGTGCTGGTCCGTTTCCGGCATCCCCGTCTCGACGGCGCATCCGGTTCCGCCGACGGCTGCCATGGCCTGCTCCATGGCCCTTTCATGCTCCGATTCGAGTTGGCGATGGAAGGTGAAATACGTCATGTCCATGTGTGGATAGCGAACCTGCTTCAACCGGGTCAACCCTGGAATCAAATGGTCCCACATCGTGATGGCCATGTTCTCAAGACCAAAGGACGCTCCCAACGCCGTCGCGTGGTGCCTGCTGCTATAAAGCCGTTCCATTCCCTGGATATACGCCCTTGTGCTGGGTTTCATGGGTGTGTGCATCGCGTCATGAATGTCGATGCCAATCGACCGGAGGAAGTTCCGGTACAGCAATTCGTGGCGATGCTTGACGATGCCGTCGCCGAGTTCCGAGTAGAGGACTTTCGTCAGCTCATCGGCCACGGCCTCATCTTCAGTGTTGACTAATTGAGCGGCAAGGATGCGGGGAAAGAATCGCGCAAAACTATAAAACTCGACGGCAAATTCGTGGAACTCTCTGTCGGTCACCTCACCGGCTTGAAACCGTGTCAGGTAGGTATTATTGATCGCTCCATGCCGGAGCACGTCCGCGCGCACATGTTCGTAAAACGACATCGTGCACCTCCGCGGTCATACCGGGATGTCCCGTCTCGTCCCAACCGAACTTCATGCGAATGTCCTTTCTCATGTTCGTCGCCATGGCAAATAATACAAAATCTATATTGAATGATGCAACTATTATGTTATATAGTGTGGGCGTATGTGAATCCTGCTCTTCCCGATCGCGACAATGGCATGAGTCCCTTCCACGTTTTGCGAGGCCGCGTAGGAGGACCCACCATGAAAGAAGCCATCGGTATCGATCACATCACACTCTGCGTCAAGAATCTCGCCGCCGCCGAATCCCTCTTCACCACCGTACTCGGCTTTCACGTAATTTGGTCCGCTCAGGATGTCGGCAGTGATATGTCGAGCATGGACACGGTGGTCGTCCAACGCGGTGACGCAAAAATCGCGCTCATGCAAGGCCGCAATAAGGCACGTCGGTCTCAGATCTGCGACTTCATCGACAAATACGGCGAAGGAGTTCAGCACATCGCCCTAGAGGTCGATGACATCGAAGCGGTCTGTCGAGAATGGGAATCCCACGGGGTCCGATTCTCGGGAGAGACCAAGAACGGCCGGGACGGCTTCGGACCGCTCAAGCAGCGCTTCACCTATCCCCTCTTTCGCGGGTGCGGCCTGTTCCTGGAATTGACTCAACGGCAGCACGGGCTGGAGGAATCCAAAACCTTCGTGCGCGCGACCGTCGAAGCGCTCTATAGAGATATTGAGCGGGACCAAACCAGAGGGGTTGAGAACACGATCATCGACTACGAAACGCTTCCGCTTCCCTTTAAAGACACGCCGTCCGAGTCGTTTCAGCCGGCGTCCTAGAACATCGAGCCCGCCCTGAGGCATCAGGAGGTTCGTGATGTACTTAGTGAAAAAAGGCACCCCTCCCAATCAGGCGCATGTCGGGATTCCCGAGAGCCTGCATGAAGAGGAGCATGGTCGACAGGGATTCAGCGGTCCCGCCTCGCATCTGTACCATCACCATCCGCCGACTGCATGGAGCAGAATAGAAGGTCCGCTCCGGCCGCGGGCGTTTACCTGCACCGAGTTGCTCACCGCCGATTATCATTCTTCCGACGGACGCCCCACCATGGTCTTACACAGTCCGGATGCCCGTGTCTTCTTATCCAGACGCGCGGAGACGATGCCTCACTTCGTGCGCAATGCCGACGGGGACGAAATCGTCTTCGTGCATCGAGGGCGAGGTCGGTGGGAAACGGACTATGGATTCTTGAGTTATGAACCGGGCGACTACCTGGTGATCCCGAAAGGCACAACATATCGAGTCCATGTCGATACGAAGGGCGAACCGGGGCTGTTTCTCATGGTCGAAACTACGGCGCCTGTCGAAGTGCCGGATCGAGGCCCGCTCGGCCGCCATGCGTTATTTGATCCGGGGGTCCTCACCGCGCCGGAACTGGCGCTGCCTCCGGAAGACGCCCATAGTCGACACGAATGGGAAGTGCGCATCAAGCGGGACGGTGACTACACCCGGGTGTACTACCCGTTCTATCCCATGGATGTCGCGGCCTGGAAGGGTGACCTCTGGGTCGCCAAGTTGAATGTCCGGGATTTTCGTCCGGTCATCAGCCCGCGCTATCACCTCCCGCCCAGCGTGCACATGACCTTTCAAGCCGGCGGACTGCTGATATCGACCTTCGCGCCAAGGCCGCTGGAAAGCGACCCGAGCGCACTTCGCGTTCCGTTTTATCATCGCAACATGGACTATGACGAAGTGCTCTTTTATCACCAGGGAGATTTTTTCAGCCGCGCCGGCATTCATCCCGGCATGTTCACGCTGCATCCACAAGGGATTCATCATGGCCCGCACCCGCAGGCCATCGCCGCGAGCAAGACCAAGGAGCAGACGGACGAAGTCGCCGTGATGATCGAATCGCGACGGGCCTTTACGGTGATGTCCGAATGTGACGCCGTTGAACTGAAGGACTATGCGATGAGTTGGAGCCGCCCATGAAACTCGTCAGCTTCCAGGTGCGCACTCCCGTCGGAACCTTCACCAGAATCGGTGCGTTGCACAATGCCTCGATCGTAGACCTCAACATGGCGCAGGCGCGACGACTCACCGATCAGGGCGAAACACAACCGCGCCGCCTCGCCGACGCGCAGGTCCCCGCCACCATGTTGGAGTTTTTGGAAGGCGGCCCCGCCGCGACAGACGCGGCCCGTCGCGCATTCGACTACGCCGTGGGCCATGGCTCCTCCATCGCAGGTCCGGCGGGTGAGACCGTCTTTTATGATCCGGCGAGCGTCCGATTGACGGCTCCCCTCCCCAATCCTTCGTCTCTGCGTGATTTTATTGCCTTCGAAGAGCACATCGCGGCGACCTCCAAGCGACGCGGACAACCGATCCCGCCGGAATGGTACAAGGCCCCGGTGTACTACAAAGGCAACCACCGGACGATCATCGGGCCTGATCATGAGCTCCGGTGGCCGCTGAGCACACAGAAACTGGATTACGAACTGGAGCTGGCCTGCATCATCGGACGCAAGGGAATCGATATTGCCGAGCGGGATGCCGCGAACTACATAGCCGGTTATACGATCATGAACGACTTCAGCGCACGAGACATTCAATTCCAGGAAATGGCCTGCCGACTTGGCCCGGCAAAAGGAAAAGATTTCGCCACCGCCATCGGTCCCTGCATCGTCACGCCCGATGACATTCAGGACCTCGCTTCGTTACGGATGATCGCCCGGGTCAATGGCGAAGTCTGGTCCGAGGGGCGCTTCGGGACGATCCATTGGTCGTTTTCACAAATGATCGAGCATGTGTCGCGAGGTGAGTTCCTGTATCCCGGGGATCTGTTCGGCTCCGGGACAGTCGGCGGCGGCTGCGGATTGGAGTTGGATCGATATTTGAAACCGGGCGATGTCGTCGAATTGGAGATTCAGCCGATCGGCATTCTGAGAACGACTATTGCCGCAGAGGACTAGCCCGGATTATTCACGCATGCCGTCGCAAGGCGTTCGAGACCGAAGCCCGCCGGGGCTCATCGCAAGTGAGGCGGACGCAGGCGTACTTGCAGTCCGTCGAGGAGGCCGAACGAGAACAGCCCCGCCGGACGGGAGGATCGGACGCCGGAGTAGGTATTCATGAATAGTCTGGGCTAGAGGAGTACGGGTCATGGTGCCATCAATCGACAAATCCCCGGAGGCTGCCACTCTAGAATTGGTGGAGCGACAGAGGAAGCTCTATGAGGGGTCGGAAATAGACGTGAGGCTGGAACATCTCATTCGCGACACCCCCCATCCCACCCTGTCGTCCTGGGATATTCAGCGCCTGCTGCATGATTCTCGAGCGGTGTATTTCGATAGCCATGTGGAAGTGGTCTCCGGCCACCACACGGATGTCTATCTGCGCTTTGAATCCATCACGCGATTTCCCGATCTCGTGACCATCATCGCATCCAACATGGCGGAATGGATTCTGGAGACGTTTCGACACCATCCGCCGACAGGAATTATCGCCACCTCCTCCGACGCGCGATTTCTGGCCGAGCGCACCAGCAACATCCTGGCCGCCCGGATGCCGATGCGTGTCGTCCTGACCCCGTTTAATCACGAGACGGGCAAGATCGGCACCGACATCATCCAAGGCACAGTCGAAACGGGAGAACGCTTTCTCTCCTTAAACGACGTGACCACTCGCGGACTGTGCGTCAGCAAGTTGGGGAAAGTCGTGACGGATCGCGGAGGACAACTTGCAGGCATGATGGTCTTTGCCAGACGGGACAGCGGACAATTCCCCTTGATGGACGAACTCACGGCACGGTTTCCCTTTTACTTCAGCGTCGACCTGGACATGCCGCAGTGGGACGCGTCCGATTGTCGCTCGTGCAAGGAGCACAAGCCCTTATTGTCATGGCGGGATCTTCCGGCACTCTGAGTACCTGGCACCTCACTCGGGAGGTCATCATGAACGTGGCGGTCATTGCCAACGACATCAAACGCGGCGACCTTCTGGATATGTACTATTACCTCCGGTTGACGAGAAGCCTGGAAGACCGGATCAGTGCCCTCTACCGGCAAGGCCGCATCGTCGGCGGCGTCTATACGAGTCATGGGATGGAGGCGATCGCCGTCG
>CABVRO010000042.1 GCA_902500715.1 uncultured Nitrospira sp.
GCGACGGGATCGTGCGAACCTCGACACCTTCCAGCGCATGCGCCTCGTCGGTCAGGAGTCCACCTGGCCCTGCGAGAAGCACCGGGCGAAATCGTCTGCGGTCCAAACCCGCCACGACCTGCATCGCCACTTCCTGCGCGCCACCCAACTCCAGTTTCGTAATCACGTGACAGACTACGTGCATGACATTCACCCGCTCAGGCCGCGGCCTTCATCCGTAATCGCGCCGCCGCCTGTTGCCCCTGGGCTATCGCGTCTTCCATCGACGTGTGTTCCCACAATCCGTACCGCCCGATCGACGAGATCCCGCGGCGCTCCAACTCGGCCAGCAGCTCTCCCACCACCCGGCTCCGATACCGGTCGAACAAGACATACGCGTAATAGAGATCCTTCACATCCGACATCACCAGCTCGTCGCTCCGCTGGAGCACCCCCGCCTGCTCCAACCCCAGCCGGACACGATCGATGAGTACAGCGTCGGATTCCCGCTCAGTCGGCTGATGAGAGATTTCCACATAGAGGGAGCTGCAGCCCGGTTGCCCCATGGACGGAGAAAAATTCATCGGAAACCCGGCGCGATAGAACGGATACCGGTGCTCGGGGAAATAGATCCAGTGTTTGTCGGAGATGCGCTCACGGGCGACGGCCAGATTCACGTTAGACACAGAAACCCATCGCAGCGACGCAGCCAATTCCCGCAGCGAGGCCGGGAGATCCACACAGCGCCGCACCAGATCAGGCAAGGGAAGCGTCGATACGAGCCTGTCATAGGCTTCCGTCCATTCGCCCTGTGCGCTGCGAAATACCGCGCGCCGCCTGCCCGTCTCGATCTCCACCAACTCCGAATCGTACGACAGGTTCTCGACCGACGGGAGAAAGGCTTCCGGCAAAACCTTGATGCCCCCGCTGGCGGGATACAGGAACGACGGATTATAACCGAAGGCCTTGTCCTTGATTCCCAAGGCGCCGTTGACGACATCCTTCACATCCGGCTTCGGCACCAGCCACGACACCCAGTCTGACGTGAGCTCATCCAACGGCACCTGCCAGAGCTTCTCGTTAAAGGGCACCATGAAATGTTTCGCAATGCCCTCGCCCAGGCTCTCGACGATCCATTGTTTGAACGACCGGCTTTCCGACGGAGGCGTGGACGACGGATTCGACAGCGTCGCGATGAACCCCAAGAGACATTCCCGCACCACCTCCGGCGGGAGGCCATGCGTATTCACTTGAAACGGATACTCGGTGTAGGTGTCGTGAGAATAGACATAGGATTTTCGGGCATGCCGCTGAAGTCGGTCGGGTAGCAGGCTCTCCACCAGCGCCTTGATTGCGGTCTGCCGGAAGTGAAGCAGATGCCCCGTATAGTCAAAGGTGAACCCGTCTTTCACGTACGAACGGCAGAGCCCTCCGACCTCGCGTTCCCGCTCCAGAATCTTGTAGGGCACCCCGCGCAAGTGATAGGCTGCGCTGAGCCCCGCCAATCCAGCCCCGACGATTAAAATCATACTACGCCGGTCCTTTCTGTCGAACGTGCCGGAGGCGCTTCGGCGATCACGGCAACGGTTCCGGTCGAGACATTCACACGCGTCAAGCCCACGGCGGCCACGGCGAGACACACCACCGTGAGGCCACTGAGCACCACGGCAAGATCCTGGGGCACGGCCATGACCAGCAGACCGATTCCCCCCAAGAACGCCGCACCGAGATAACTCAGCAGGACGACTTGCTTCACCGACAGGCCCCAATGCCGCAAACGAATCGCAAGATGATCGGGACTGCCGAGAAACACCGGCAGTCCGCGCAAGAACCGGATGTACATAACGAACAGGGTATCGAAAATGGGCATGCCCAGGATCAACACCGGGGTCAGCAGCGAGACGGAATGGCCGGTGGTGTATTTGCCGATCATCGACAGGGCGCCCAGCATCAGACCGATGAACATCGCGCCGGAATCGCCCATATAAATCGAAGCCGGTCGCCAGTTGTATCGCAGGAAGCCGAGCAGGCTCCCCATGAGCGCCGCCAGCATGAACGCGATCGCCTGATCGCCATTCAGAATCGCCACCACGCACAGAAAGGCGGCACTGATGACGCCCACACCGGCCGACAACCCGTCCATGATGTCCAATAGGTTGAAGGCATTGATGATGCCGATCATCCAGAACACCGTCAGCACGATATCGACCCAATCGGGCAAGGAGGCGATTTCGATGCGAATGCCGCTCTTGATCAGCACGAACACCGCCAGGAATTGGCCCGCGAGTTTGGTTCCCGGCGACAACACCCCGAAATCGTCGATCAGCCCCAGCATGACGATCAGTGTCCCGGAGAGCACGATGCCGAGCACGTCCTGCCGGAACTCGAAGGTAAAGGCCAGGCTCACCAGAAACGCGAGATAGATTGCCAATCCCCCTAGATAGGGCACCGGCTCACGTTGATGCTTCAGCCGGCCATCCGGATTATCCACGATGCCGAATTTCAGGGCCGCCCGGCGCGCGATCGGCACGCCGTACATCGAGAGGAGCATCGCGACCACAAATGTGAGCGTGAGCAGAATCATCGGGCTCCTGTCGAACGACGCTGGCCGGACATAGGGCCGTGAACTGCCCGGTGTATCTCATTCACACGCTCATTTCCTGCCAAGGTCCGGTACACGTCGGCAAGCCGGGGGCCCCACACCGCCAGGGAATACCGCTCCTCTACCGTCCGACGCCCGGCCTGCCCCATTCGAGCACGCAACTGGGGCTGCCGGCAGAGTGTCTCGAGACGCTCATACCACTCCTGCTCGGTGGCGGCGAGAAATCCGTTCTCTCCGCTCGCAATGATGTCGCGATTCACTCCGACGGGCGACGCCACCGAAGGCACCCCCACCGCAAGGTATTGCAAGAGCTTCAGCCCGCACTTGCTCCGGGCCCACTCGGTGTCCTCAAGCGGCATCACGCCGATCGTGGCATCCTGCAGATCCGCCACCTCCCGCTGAAAATCCCAGGGTCTGAATTCAATCTCGACACCCGGCATGTGCGGCGGCTGTGAACAGACTACTCGGAGCATGAGGCGAAACTTGGATTGCAGCGCGCGGAGAGCCGGCGCCAGCACTTCCAGATATGTCAGGTTATACGCCAGGCCTATCCAGACGATCGTGATGGCATCCGAGTTCTGTGCAGATGAACCGGTGGATCTCGTCGAATCCGGCTTGAATCGTTCCGTATCGACGACTGTGGGAACGACACAGACCCGCGGCGAAAACTGCTTCGCATAGGCGGCCAGCCGGTCGTTCCCGACGATGGCGCCTGTGGTCATTGAGAGCAGCGCAGGCATTGTTTTCTCATGCCCGGGAGTCAGATAAATCGCATCATCCATTTCGATCGCCACTCGATAGCGGCACCAATTCAGCAACCGTTCAGCCAGCGGTGGGGCATAGGGAAAGAGCTGCCCCTCGATCACGATCAGGTCCCGCCGTCCCAGCGTCAACAGTCTCCAGAGTCGTTTGAGGAAACATGCAAACACATACGGAACTTTGAGGAGGGTCCGCAGCGCGGATGGTCGCACCTCAAGAATTGAGAAATAGGTCTCCCCGAACAGAGGATCCACGTGACAGTCGATCCCTGCTGCTTGCAAATGAGGCAGGAATTGAAAAACGCGGTAGCGACTGCTGGGGCCGATGATGGAGCTCTTCGAGAAATACGTGACCGTCATTGCACGTGTTTCTGCCCTGTTGTGTTGAAATATCCGCCGGTTGCGTGCGCACGACCAACTGCACAAATAGTACCGGAGTTCTCAGGCAAGGATAGGTTTTTCGCTGTTTTGGACGGATGGAATGGGGGGTTGCGCCACGCACAGACGGCGGCGGTTTCAGCCGCAGCAGGTCCGACCGACCATCATGACCTGAAGTCGGCAGCCATTCGACTGAAGAAGGAGTGATGCCATTCAGCCAATATCACCAGCGAGAAGAGGAGACGCTCGTTCGGTCGATCCGCAACCAGTTCCCGCTCCACCAGGGATACGGCCGCATCCACATCGAACTCCTTGATGCGATGCAGATTGAAATAGTCCCGCAGGTCCCCCACTCGCCCCAACCATTGCTGGATCCACTTGGCCATGGGAAGGATGAACCCGTGTTTCTTTCGCCCGACGATAGCCTGCGGAAGCAACAGAGCGGCCACTTCACGCAGGGCGATCTTGGTCTGTGTCCCGGTCATCCGTTGGACTTCAGGCAGACGGAGCGCGGAATCGACTAAATCAGGTGACAGGAATGGGGCGCGCCCCTCGAGACTGTTGGCCATAGCCATCCGATCAAGCTTCACTAGCAAATCGTCGGGCAACCACGTCAAAACATCGGCAAGAGTGGCACGCTGGAGGGGATTCTCGGCGTCGTCGAGAGACGACAGAAGTGACCTTTCCCAGGGATCTGGATCGTGCACCGGCTCTCCAAGGAGCACCCGGCGCCCACCCGAATCCATCACGAGAGGAAATCCGGATGGCGTCATAGGCCATGCATTGTCGCACAGACTGTGAGGCGCACCGGCCGCCCTGCGGCCGGAGACCCACGCCCTGAGGCCGGCACACCAGGAGCGACGAGACACCATGGGGCCGTAGTAGTCATATCCTGCAAACATTTCATCGGCGCCTTCCCCGGAAAGCACCACCGTGACATATCGCTTTGCCTCCCGACACAACCAATAGGTCGGCAGCAACGCCTGATCGCCGAGCGGCTCATCCAGGCCTTCAACCACCGTCGGCAATAGGTCGTGGAACGCTGTTTCATCGAACGTGAAATGGTGGTGGGAAGAACCGATCGCGCGAGCCACCACTTCGGCATGTACCGACTCATCGTACCGCGCATCCTTGAACCCCATGGAGAAGGTGTCGATGGCCGGATGGTGCCGCGCCGCGAGGGAGGCGACGATGGAGCTATCGATTCCACCGGAAAGAAACACGCCGACCGGGACGTCGGCCACCAATCTGCTGGTAACGGCCTGTTCGATCCGCTCCAGCAGTGTGCGGGTGTCCAGCGGCACGATCGGGCGTACCGCCGGACTGTAGTATCGCTCATGATGAAGCGTGAGCGATCGCAAGGAGACCGTCAGCCGCTCGCCGGGCAACACACGCTGAATGCCTTTGAAAATCGTCCGCCGGCCGGGCACATAGTGAAGGGCCAAATAGCGATCGACGCTGCCGGCTGCAATGTCGCAATCGACCCAGGGCAGCAATGCCAGTGCCTTCGTATTCGAGCTGTAGGCAAACTTATTTCCAGCCGCACTGTAGTACAGCGGCTTTTCCCCGAAGCGGTCGCGCGCAAGGTGCAACTGCTGGTTCCGGCGATCGAGGATCGCAATGGCGTACATTCCATCGAGCTTCGCCAGGAGCCCGTCGATTCCCCAATGTCCGTAGCCATGCGCCAGGACCTCCGTGTCGCTGGCTGTTCGAAACGCTGCACCCTGTTGTTCCAGTTCACGGCGGAGAGCGACGTGGTTATAGATCTCCCCGTTTTGGAAGGCCACTACCTGTCCGTCACGACTCAGAAGCGGCTGCCCTCCGCCCTCCACATCGATCACCGCCAACCGCCTCATTCCCATCACGATGTAGTCTTCGACAAACTCTCCCGAACCGTCCGGGCCGCGCGACTCCATGGTCGCCAACAGCCGGCGCAGAAGACGACGGGCCTGATTGGGCTCCATGCGATCACACAGGCCGACAATGCCGCACATGCGCCGGGACCTCCCCTCTATGCTGATCGCCGGGTGCCTGGCATCGGCTTCTGACAAATGAGGAATACGAAATCGGACGGCAACACGCCGCCCTTGATGAGTAAGTCTTCCATCAAAAGAATCAGTTTCACGATGGAATCGAAGTCACGCTGCCCGCGATTCGCCAGTTCGGACCTCAGGAGCGGGTGAAGTTGATGGAGAAGTGTACCGTTGTAAAACCGCTCGTAGCGTACCTCGAAATACTTCTTCACCAATGGGTAGACCTCGTCAGATCGTACCGCCTCCGATGGATCGCTCGCGAGCATGCTTTCGACCGTAGGCCGCTCGAACTTGGTCTGCCGGCCGTCGCGTAAGTAGTAGGGATCGAGGACGCTGAGCACCTGGTTCGCGATTTCAATTTGCCGGTCGGTCCACTGGAATCGATTCGGCCCGATGAACTCCACCACGATGAAATAACCGTTCGGCTCCAGCGCATGCTCCACCGCTCCCAGGAGGGCTTCAAGATTGGTCGTGTGGTGCAAGGCTCCTGTCGAAAGAATCAAGTCGAACGTGCCGTCGATCGAAAGGGTGTTCACATCCCGCACCTCAAACCGATACTGATCCGGAGGCACGCCGACCGCTGCAAAGCGCTCCTTTGCCTGCTTGATCGCCCCTTCCGATATATCAACCCCGCTGACGAATCGCACCTTACCCGACGTGTAAAGCTGAATCTCGTGGGCCCCGTCCCCGCAACAGACGCTCAGCGAGCGGTTGAACGTACGCTGAGAAAAATAGTCGTTCAGCAGCCAGCCCAGCCAATGTTTGGGGGTATCGGTCATCAGGCGATACGTCGACTCCTCGACGAGCTTGTTGTTGAGCCAGTAGGAGTTGTCCGTACGCATGGCCTCGAACTGCTTGCCCCAGTAGTCGGAGACGCGATGCTCATCGACACTCGTGAATGTGGCCGTCTGCGGCAATAAGCGACGACCCAGTGCTGTATGAACCCGTACCACGCCACGGAGCACGCGCCTGATTCCCGGAATGAGGATCTCTCGCACCACAGGCCTCCCTAATCGGTACCGTTCGGATATGTCATGTGTCCGCACCGGCAATGACTTTGCGTGCAGGGAGGACGCAATCCCTGACGGTATGAATCCCGGACTCGTGGCAACAGGACACAACTGTCACCGTATGGCCGAGGAGGGCCGCCGTCCCTCGAAGTAAAACCCGGCGGCCAATGTGGCCCGTCCGAATTCCCCCAGCGAGTCGTCGAACTCCCCTGCTCCCGCCTGCAATTCCTTGTGCCATTTGGTGATGGTCTTGCGCCATTTCCTGGACGTGATAAACGGCGTGATGGCTTCAAGTTGCATCAACAATCCGGCCGACGGATATTGGTACCTCTTAATGCCGCACCGAATTTCCTCAAACGGAGCCATAACCTGCCGCAGGCCGTGTTGCGTCATATTGAAGAAATGCCAGGGATCACCATGCAGCGGCTGCATGAAGGCCGTATCAAGGTGAATGAGGCCGCCGGGCCTTAAAATACGATAGAGCTCACGCGCGGTCTGATGCGGGTCCTCGAGATGCTCGAAGACCGCCTGACTCACGACGGCATCGAAGGTGTGATCGCGGAAGGGCAACCGTCCGCGCGTGCAGACCAGATCGGTCCACTGGTACTGAACGGCGTCGAGATAAACTACATGGGGGCGCAACAATTCCCTGGGCGTGTGGCCCGCCCCGAAATCGAGCACCAGGCCTGCGCAATGGCGGCCGAGGATATCGAGTACATCGGATGAATAGGGATGGGTGCTCGTCTGCTCGCTGAGATGAAGACAGGGAATTCCCTGCTCATGGAGAAAATGCGGCACGCCGGCCCGAAGATGCACAGGCATTCCGCACCTGGGGCAGCCCCACCCCGAATCCAGTTTCGAAAGAGGAGACCGGCACTCCGGACACACAAGGAGATCGAAGAGGTTGAACGAGCGGTCCCGTGTGACGGGGGCACCGGAGGACTCGATGACGTAGGTGCGCCGAAAAAGTTCCCGATCCTGCGCTGCCGCATCCACCACTGCGACATCCAGTTCCTGGCCTTGCAGCTGTTCACTTATCCACAGGTCGCCTTGAAAGCCGCTGATGATCGACTGAGACTGTGCCGGATGGACGGAGGAAACATCCGGTCGAATACTTCCCCATTCCAACGCGGCCTCGCGCTTCCCGTTACAGGCGATATAGAGTTCCGGACGACGGCCGTGATCAGGAATATACCAGCCTGACAACCGGTTGATTGTCCCCAGGCAGCTGCCCGCGGGTGTTTCAAGATTAAACCTCGCACTCATGACAGTCGCTCTCCGCCTGTCAACCAGGCTTCCGCAAAGATCTCTCCGTACGCCTCCACCATTTCTTCGAAATCCGTCCCTAGAGCGAGCACACTGGCACTCTTCGCGGCCATGCGGGAGCGGAGCGACTCATCCTGAATCAGGTTTTGCAATCGCGCGGCCAGTGCACGACTGTCGCCCGGCTCGTAAAATAATGCATTGACGCCTTCTCGAACCTGTTCTCGAATGCCGAACACGGGCGTGGTGACGATCGGAAGATCGTACGCCATAGCCTCAAGAACCACTCGGGGATAACTCTCCAGTTTGGAAGTACAGACGAACAGGTCGGCTGCCAGATAATACGGTGTCGTCTGGCGCGTCTCCGGCACGATATGGATCCGGTTGCGCAATGAAGCGGACAACTGCTTCACCAGGCCGTGCAATTCCACACTGTAGTCGCCCGGCCGATCGCCCACGATATAGCAACGAATCCTGTCCTGTAGCTCCGGAGACACAGCCGCCAAGGCATTGACCAGATCCTGCTGTCCCTTTCGTGAGCACACGGTTCCCAGCAGGAGAAGCACGATCTCCCCTTCACCGGCCCCGAGGGATGCACGAGCCGCTGCCTTCGTCCACTCCATACGAGCCTGCGCAATACGAGTCCGATCCAAGCCGTTGCGAATCACTGTAAAATTGTGGCGCGTGTTGAGTGCCGCATAGGTTTCGCGTGTTGCGTCGGCCACAAACACCACTCGATAGGGCCGGGCAAAGCAATCGTAGGCTTTTTGAATGACGCCGTCAGGCAAATAATCAAAATAAGTCTGCCAGGGCTCGCTCTCCCTCGGATTCCACACCGAGGGCAATCTCGCCTCGTGCGCGGCCGCGACGGCATAGAAACTTTGGAGCGTATTGGCATAGATCAGCTCCGCCCCCCACGAGAGACACTTGGAGGAGAAGGCCGCAATGGCGGCGTCGTACTCCCTGAGGTTCGTCACGCCCCAGAGGGGATGCCGATCGACCATCACGGAGATTCCCTGCTCTTCGTATAAAGCACGCAAAGGACCATCCTGCGGAGAAAACACGATGGGCTGAATCATCTTCCGCCTCACCAGCTCCTTGGTCAATTCGTACTGACTCCAGGGTGCCCCCTCGCAATTCAGACTCAGCGCGGTCATGACGATCGGGATCGGCTTTGATCGACGGGAAGCCAGTTGTCGCGGGGTCAGCTGGAAACTCTCATCGACGAGAGACAGCGAGGGGTTATACCAGGGATCGCTTCGGTGTTTGTACTTCTGCTTAAACGCGGCGACTTCGGCCGGATCGTCGCGGAACCCGCGCGAGAACCCCTCATAGTGCGTCAACTGCGCGTCAGCACAATAGACACAGCGATACCCCTGATCGACCAGGCGATAGCAATAGTCGACGTCGTTGTACGCGACGCCGAATTCCGCTTCGTTGAACCCGCCGAGTTCCAGGAACCGCTTCCGCAAGGTCAGGAGGCAGGCAGCGGTCACCGCCGAATAATTGCGGACGACGGAGGCATAGGCCAGATAACCGTGTTCCCACGCAGGCGTCAGCTTAAACGCCGGCCCTGCGAGCCCATGGTACAGGCCATGGATCACCCCGGCATGCTGAATGCGGCCGTCGGCAAATATCAACTTCGCCCCGACTGCCCCGACACCGGGCAGTTGTGCATATCCCACCATCTGGCTCAGCCAGCGCGGAGCCCTCACCTCGGTATCATTGTTCAGGAACAACACGAACTCACCGGTCACGGCTTCCACTGCACGATTGTTGATGGCCGCATAATTGAACCGCCCGGATGGATTGGGAATACGAATGACGCGATGCGGAAGCGATCGAAGATAGTCAAGAGTTTCAGGCTCGTCGCTCTCATTGTCGATGATGACGACCTCATAATTCAGATAAGTTGTACTACGTAGAGAATCGATGCATCGGCGGAGGATCGCCGCCTGATTCTTCGTTGGAATGATAATGGTGACCGTGGGGCCATCGTCCGGGAACTCATGAGCATAGATACCCAGGTTGCCCTTGGCGGCGAACTCCGCCTGAGTCACACGGGCAGCGACACCCCGGCGTTCGAAGGCTTCGGCCACCGCTCTCCGGCCCGCTTCGAGACTGGCCGGCTTCGCCGCACCGCTGGTGGCCGTCGACCCCGGTAAAGCCCGCCAATGATAGAGCACTCTCGGAATGTGACCGAAGGCCGATGTCCGCTCCGCCACCCGCAAGGCTAGGTCGTAGTCCTGAGCGCCTTCAAAACCAACCCGCATACCGCCGACCGACTCGAACAGGGCCCGGCGCACGACAAATACATGACTGAGATACATGTAGGACAGGAGCAGCTCAGGCGACCAATCGGGTTTAAATTGAGGCGCATACCGCCTGCCGGATACCTCGATCTTGTCGTCGTCGGAATACGCCGCATCCACACCAGGCCGTTCAGCCAGAAACAGTGCGACCTCTCCGACAGCATCCGGCGTCAACTCATCGTCGTGATCGAAAAATAGCAGAAACTCCCCGCTGGCCAGCGCGGCGGCTTTATTGGTGGCTACACTGATATTGAAGTTCTGCTCCAGACAGGCGACTCGAATTCGAGGATCCGCGGCACGCCACCGTTCCAGCACGGCGCGCACCTTCTGGTTCGTGCTGCCATCGTCCACGATGCAGAGTTCCCATCCCTCGCAGACCTGCGCGCGTACCGACTCGATCGCTCGCTCAAGAAATTCAACGGGCGGATCGTGCACCGGCATGACAATCGAGATCGTGGGCAGGGAGCCCGCCTGCCTGCTGAGCCGATCGCGCAGATCGTCGCGCATCCGCGTATTCCACGCATTCACGCGCAACCACGCCTCGTAAGGCGGGAGGGCCTGTTCAATCGTTTTGGGAGCCGGGGCGGCTCGATGCGCGAGGATCTTGAACCGGAAAAACGCTTTTCGAAACAGGTCGGCGCACTCCGATCCTCTCGGCAGGCGGCCATGCCGTCTGTACCAGGAGAGGCCTTCCACGAGGGAAAACGTCGCGAACCGGAAGGACTTCACCAATCGTTGAGTCACAAGGCTCATACGGTCATTTAGAAACAGGACCTACGGCTCCGTTTCAGATGGTTTGCCGGTGATCGCCCGAAGCAAATTGGCCGCCGCACGGAGAGGCCGAGTCGCACGCCAGGAGTGTGAATGTAGGATGGAGTCGATCGCCCTCTTGAGTCCCGCGACCTCATCCTCCAGGCCGGCGATCCGCTGCCGGGCATGGTCCAACTGATGCCGGAGCAATCTGATTTCCGGATCCGACTCACCGATCTCCTCGAACAGACTTCCGGCCAGCGAAGGTATTGCGGCGTCGGATGCCACGGCGACCTGGTAGCAAGGCCGCACCACGCCATGTACCGACTGGATTCCTGCACTATGCTCGCGGTGATAATGAATCGATTCCCCGAGGCCTCCTGAAGGCAGGATCGCCGACGCATACAACACACGTTGTCCAAGAATGGCGACATGCGCAAAGGAGCGCTCCACCAGCCGCTGGAACTCCTCCGCATAGAGTTCCTTCACATGATAGGTGTTGGCATGATTGGCACGCTCCGTATACTCCCGCTTGTCGGGGCTGGACATGATCATCAGGCCGCCCGGTCGCAGGACGCGCTTGATTTCGGCTAACATCTCTTCATGCTCGGTATGGTGCTCGATGGTCTCGAAACTGACCACCAGATCGACGGCGCCATCGGCGAGCGGAATGTCCGCGCAACGGCCGGTGAGAAACTCTACATTAGGCTGCTGATATTTCGCCTTTGCATGGGCGATGGCATCGGGAGCGATGTCCACGCCGTACACACGCGCAGCCACCCCGGCCAGGACGGCCGAGCCGTACCCTTCACCGCAGGCAATATCGAGAACGACCTTCCCGGCCGCACAGTCCCGAGCCAGGGCGTACCGGTGCAAATGCTCCAGCGCGATGGTTCCCTGCATCTCGGGCAGGAATCGCTCACCGGTTGCCTCGAGCTCCGGCAACACGTGGCCTGTCTTGTTCACCGCTGGCCCCCTTTCGTCGCCGCCGACTCAGACAGACCCGCAATCACTGCGATGCCTGCAGGAAACCGGTACGGCACCACCCGGCACTCGTCGAATCCGCTCTCCAAGACCTGACACCAGACATCCGCGCCGAATTCAGTGTGCACCGCCAGTGAGGAGTCCTGACAGCCTTCGCTGCCATGGACACTGAGCGGCAATCCCTTTCTGCTCCTCGTCAGGCGTCCCACCACCACGGGAACGGTAAAAATGCAGGCGCCTCCACGTCGTAGAACACGTCGGCACTCCCGCAATCCGCAGACCGGGTCCGGCACATGTTCCAGCGTGTCGGAATGAACCACGAGATCAAAAGAGCCACTTTCAAACGGCAATGCCATCATGTCGTAATCCGGATATCGCACGAGCCGATGGCCGGGCATGGTTGCAAGGACACTGCTCAGGGAACCGGCTTCATTGATCTCCAGCACAGTATACGTGCGCGCCGCATCCGACCTGACCCATGCTTTTAAAGTCGAGGTTGCGTGAATGAACCGCAACAGGGCATCAGCCAACGCAATCGATCGGACGTTTGAGCCACAGGCAGAACAGGAGGTTCCCTGCTGGATGTTGATATAGTCCGCCTCAGCAGCCGATAAGCCCCATTGGCCGATCAGGTCACTCCACAACACATCGTGATGCACAAAGGCATCGCCTCCGCACACTCTACAGGGCAACGGAGTCATTGGCTCTTTCATCTCGAGCATCCTGCGTGGAAGTCCGGCGCAAATCAGCATGCACTAATTCAACGGCGAAGAGACCAAAACATGGTTCCGTCGGCGCGGAGGTGAATGCCAGCGCATCATGGATCCAATGATGTTGCACATGTTGCTGCTGCGTTCCATCGGCAAGCGCAACACTCATCGCGTAGTCGCCCGGGTGAAGCACCGGCATCACAAATTCCAACACTGCGACAAAGTGGCTTCCCGGCGCCACAGCATCCGATATCCCCCGTCCGACCAGACAGGTATTGGCCCCGAAGAGGGATTGGCCGAATCGATCCCGCACAAGAAACCCGACGATCGGACTCCTCAGCCATATGGAGGTCCGACACCAAATTCGTAGCGACACACGTTCGCGCTTGCTCACCGTATGAACCGTTCGACCGACGGCATCGGTGAACAGTATCTTCTCGATCCATGCTTGGCGATTCGCTGCACCTGAGACATTCTCCGCAAACTGCAGGCCCTGTTCGTCCTTCGACACAGGGATCGCAGGAGGCCTTATCTGAATCACGTTAGATCTGGATGCGGGCGACACGACGGAGGCCTCGGCATCCGTCGTGTTCTGAGTCACGGCATAGGCATCGTGCAGGTATCCATCACACACCGCCTTCGCCTCACCGATACCGGCGATCCGCCCATGCTCCAGCCAGAGCGCCTTTCGGCAGAGACTCAGCACCGCAGCCGAATCGTGACTCACAAAGAGGACCGTTCCCCGCTCCATGAAGGCCCTGAGAAATCGGATACACTTCTGAACGAAAAATGTATCCCCCACTGCCAATGCCTCATCGATGACGAGAATGTCTGCCTGCACATGGGCCATCACGGCAAAGGCCAGGCGAACCACCATGCCGCTCGAGTAGGTTTTCACCGGTTGATCGATCGAGGCTCCGATATCCGCGAATGCCAGGATATCGTCCAACTGTGCGTCGATGTCCGCTTGCGACAGACCGAGCAACGACGCGTTCAAGAACACATTTTCCCGGCCCGTAAACTCGGGATGAAAGCCCGCTCCCAGTTCCAACAGCGCCGCAACGCGACCGTCGATATCGATCATTCCACTTGTCGGACTCAAGGTCCCCACGATCAATTGCAACAGCGTGGACTTCCCCGATCCGTTCCGGCCGATGATGCCGAGCGTCTCCCCCTTTTTCACCTCGAAGGACACATTCTCGACAGCATGCACCTCCCGGTAGTACTGGGCGGGTTTGCGTCCAAGACATTTCTGCATCGCAGGCAGGATCCACTGCTTCCCCCTATCGCTCGGGCGAGCGTAGAGTCTGTAGGTTTTCGACAGATTGTGAACGCGGATGGCCCACTCAGAGGACATCGGCAAATGCCTTCCGTGTCTTCTGAAACCACAGGAGCCCGGCCCATGCGATCAGATAGCTGCACATACAATAGAGGCCGATGCCGATCCAGGACGGAGCTTTTCCCCAGATGAGCACATCCTGAGCTTGGGTGATGAGAAAGGTAAGCGGATTCGCATAGAGCAAGACCCGATAGGAATCAGGCAATGCCGAGGCCGGATAGAACACCGGCGATAGAAACAACATCACGGTGGTGACCGGTCCACTCGCGTGGCCGAGATCCCGCAGGAACACACCGGCGGAAGCGAGAAACCAGGAAATTCCAATCGTCACCAGGGCCAGCGGCAGGAGCAGGACGGGGATCAACAACATCGTCCAATGCAGCGAATGGTGGAGGATCCCGTAAAAGACGATCAACACAAGCGCACTGATGGCCGCGTGAAAGAGCGCCGTCCCGAGGGAAGTCCAGGCCAGAATTTCCAGCGGGAAAACGATCTTTTTGACGTAGTTGCTATGATTCACGATCAGATACGGCGCGCGATGAATACTTTCAGCAAACAAAGCATGAATGATCAGCCCCGAGAACAGCAGGAGGCCGAAATCCAGGGCACTCTCGCCGTCCTGCCCCCATCGCATACCGAACGCGCTCCTGAACACAATCGTATACACGACCAGCATGACTGTCGGATGCAGAAACGCCCAGACCACGCCCAGCAGAGACCCTCTATAACGGCTGACGATTTCCCGCTTGGTCAATAGACAGAGCAAGTTCCAATGCGAGGACATGCTGGTGAAGACCATGAGGGGAGAGAGACCGTATTGCCGCGATGCCATTTCGTAGCCTTTGGCTGAGAGCCCACGCCGCCCGGCCGTCTGACCTGGGCAGGGATGATGTGCGTGACGCCCGATCGGTGATGAGACTCGCCGCGCTGCTTCAGCACACCGATGCAGCAGAACCGTGGATCAGAAATCACGCCGCTGAAACACCAGGCAGGCACCCGTCAGCAACACCCCCGCGTACAGCAACCCGTACAGGGACGCGAGCAGCATATACTCCGGTGCGGCTGCAACACCCACAGCTGCCTGGCCCTTGATATTGAGCATTTCCAGATTCGGACAGAGGTAGTACAACAGGTCGACCACTACCTTCCCGATCATGCCCTCACTGTTCGCGACCATCGCCCTCAGGTCTGCCGTGAGATGCCCGATGACGTACAGTCCCAAGGTAAAAATAGCGCTGAGCGTCGAGGAGGTGAACGTCGAGAAAAAAAGTGCGATAGCCGTCACCACCAGAATCTCGACGAACATCAATTGCACGGCCTGGAACAGTGACTGCTCGATCGGGATATGATAGAGCCAGAGTGTGAGCAGGAAGACGGCCAGCATGACGGACATATTCACGAGGAGCGTCAACGCCAAGCCGAAATATTTTCCCATAATGAAAAAACTGCGGCTGATCGGGCGGGCCATGATCGTATAGATCGTGCGTCGCTCGATTTCTTTGTTGACCAAACTGATGCCCACGAACATGGCGATAATCACGCCTATCAGATTGATTGCCGCCAGGCCCATATCCGCGATCACCTTGTGATGTTCGGTAATGGAGAGGTCTGCGAGCAGCACCGACAGTCCGATGAGTAATCCGGCGAACAATACCAGATTGTAGAGGATCTTATCTCTCAGGCTTTCACGGAATGCATTCACTGCGATGACCCCGATCGCACCCATATCAGGACGCCCTCCCACCGGTCATATGCGCCGATACATGTGAGACCGCTTGCGCCGCCTCGTGAAAAAACAAATCTTCGAGGGAGGCCTTATGAGGCGTCACCGAAAGCAGGCGCCCCCCCTGACGACGGATCTCGGCAACCAGGGCATCCACCGCATCGGGACTGGGCAGCACGATCAAGCATTGCTGACCCTGCTGCAGCACTCGCGTAGCAAGCGAGTGGATGAGAGCATTGCCCTCCGTCTTGACATGCTGACACACGATCTCGACCGATCGGATATGGTTCTGCCGGACCAGTTCATCGATCCGGCCGTTGGCCACCAGCCGCCCTTTCATGACAATACCGATGCGGTCGCAGATCATTTCGACGTCATGCAAAATGTGTGTACTGAAAAACACCGTTTTCCCCTGATCCCGCAGACTGAGAATCAGATCACGTACCTGCTTTCTGCCCACCGGGTCCAAACCGGTCATGGGTTCATCGAGAATGACCAGTTCGGGATCGTGGATGAGCGCCTGTGCGAGGCCGATGCGCTGCAGCATCCCTTTGGAAAACTTCCTCAACTGTCTCGTGCGCGCCTCGCCAAGCCCCACGAGCTGGATGAGGTTGTTCGCCCGCTCTGTAGTGACGGCGCGACTCAAGCCAGCCAATTGCCCGTAGAACCCGAGAAATTCTTCGGCTGTGAGATAGTCGTAAAAATAGGGCGACTCCGGAAGAAAACCGATCCGACGGCGGGTCGCCACATCCCCCGCAGGTTGGCCCAACAGCAGCGCGCGTCCGCTGGTCGCACGCACCAACCCCAGAAGAATTTTTAAGGTCGTAGTTTTTCCAGCACCGTTCGGACCGAGAAAGCCGAAGATTTCTCCTCGCCGGACCGTCAATGACAGTCCATCCAAGGCAACAAACGGCGGCCGACCGGGCCAACCGGACGGGTACGATTTACTCAGATCTTCGGTGACAATATCGTCCACGAAACGCCTCCATCCTTATTCCAGAGCCGGAAGGGGATTGGCCCGCGCCTGAGACCTCACGTCGCCGGCTTTTCCGTGACAGGCCACCTTTTCATGAATGCGAAGCCGGTCACGCTTCGACGTCGCTCGCACAACTCCGTTGAAGGTATCGACCTCATACGCCCCCCCCAACGGATCGGCCGGCAATTGCTGAATGATCCCGTGCAGCATCAGATCTTCAAGCTTCGCCGGAAGTCGCCCATACTTGGCTCGATAGCGGCTGATACTCTCTTCCAGGAAACGCAGATCTTTTTCCTGGACGATTTCTTTTATACGCTGCAGAAGGGCCTCTCGAACCCGTTCGTCGGCCACGCTCCGAGAGAACCGGTCCAGAAATTCGAGCGCCGCCGTCGGGTCCCCGCTTTCGACCGTCATACGCGCGGCCAACTGAGGAAGATAGGCAGGAGAGCCGGGGACGCGTGCCGCGGTGCGAAGGTATTCACTTCCCGAAATCGGATTGCACAGTTCATAATACGAGACGTATCCGGCCAGAAACGGCAGTTGCCAGCTCGACGGGTTGTGATGAATCCCTTTGTTCAGGATCGCCAGGCCTTCCTCCTGCCGCCCGGCCAATACGCCAAGAAAAAGACCGGTCGCCTGATAGGGCGGAACAAACGTGGGATCCAGATCAGTCAGAACGTCCACCGCATGATAGGTCCAGGTATACCCGAGCTGAGTATCGCGTTTGGCTCCGATGTGCTGAACCGCCTGCAGCCAGATCAGATCCGCGACGACCTGCCGATAACCGAGCACCGCCAATTTCAGATATTCCCCTTTTGGGAGATAGGCCAACTGCTCGGCTCGCGCAACCGCAGTCCGTTGACCATCCAAGAGATGGAGCAACACCGAGGAACCTGCGAGCAGCATCAATCCCAAGGCTGCCTGAATCACTCCTTGCTTCAAGGTCCTGCCCTTCATCCGGCGGCCGCCTTTTCTCCGACTGCAGCACGGAGCGGGACGACGTCGACATTCAAAAATGCCTGGTCGAGACTATTTTTGCTCTGCGGCTTATACCGTGCCTGGCGCGCCAGAATTTCACGCAGTTGGTCCCTTGCCTGGTTCACCTGCCCCGTATCGATCCACAAACGGGCCAATAACGCACGAGCAGGCAGAAAATTCGGTTCCAAATTCTCCGCCTCTTGTGCTCGTTGTTCGGCTTGGCTCCGCTGTCCAAGTATCCAATAGAGCTTCGCTTGTTCGTACCGGTACATCGCCGAATACGGCGCGAGTTGGATGGCCCGCTCATAGACGGGAACCGCCGCACGCACCCAGACCTTCTGTTGGTCGTCCAGCGACGCCGGAGAAGTTGAGACCTGTGCCGCCGAAAGATACAGCTGCCCCAGGAGCCCGAGCAGCCGGCTATCGAGCGGATTCAGTTCGATCGCTTGCTTAAACTCCGCATACGCCAGTTGAAATGCTTGCTTGTCGCGAGACGCTTCGAAGGCCTTCGCATAGACCGACCCCAGACCGTGATGGTACAGGGCCTTGCCTGGATCCAATGCGACAGCCGCTTTCAATCCTTCGATGGCCGCACCGGTGTCTCCGACCAAGGCTCGACGAGACGCGGCATCAAACTTCATCCAGGCCACACCCATTCGCGTCACTTCTACGCCGGCCACCAGTACCAGACATGCCGTACCGATTCCCCAGGCCCAGCGTGAATGAATCGGAATGACGTAGACGGCGTCGGATCCCCTGCGGGTGAGCCGTGACGCCGACACAATCACTGCGCTACAGAGCACCAGCAGGATCGCCAGAGCCGACTCGCGCAAGCTCGAGTCAAGCGTGGCGTGTACAAGGAGCGCGCTCACACTACCCCCCATACCCACGAGTAGACTCCGCTGCCAACGCTGCAATCGAGACTGCAGCGCCTGTCTCAGTTCGCCAAAGAGCAGGAACACCCCGAACCCAACCACAAGGATCGCTCCAGGCCCCATCTCAACGCCCATTTGAAGGTAATCGTTGTGTGGTGTCTGGGCGACTTTTCCAAACCGGGCAATTTCACCATCGACCGGAAATGCATAGAGAGGATAGGTATATTGATAGAGGCCCAGCCCGATGCCCATCGGATGGTCGGCCATCTGCGCCAACGCTCCCTGCCACATCTGCCAGCGTGCATAGGACACAGGATTCTGTTGATGCTCTGCCAACACGCGATCGCGGATCGGCGTAGGAACAAACAGCCCGAGCAACACCACCGCCGCCGCACAGCTGCCGGCTAATTTCCATCCATATCGGGCCGTCAGCACAAAGATCGTCCCGACAAGACAGACGACCATGCCTCCGCGAGACTGGGTCAACAACACCCCAAGGAACAGACCGCCCAACGCCGTACCCAGCCCAAGCCACCACAGGACGGGGGACATCCACGGACGTGAACATGCCGAGACCTGTCGATAGCCATAGATCGCGACGCTCAACAGAATCGTCCAGGTCACCGTAAGATATCCGGCAAGAAAGTTCGGGTTGAAGAACGTGCCGTTTGGTCTCACGACATGCCATGCCAAGCCTTGCATGATGGCCCAGCCTGCTTCGCCAGCGCCCATCAGCACGATCACGACGGTCAGCCTGCGAATATGCTCCCACCGGTCGACGAACGAAACAAGCAAATAGAACAACGTCGCGTACCCCGCGATCACGATTAACCACTGCCGGCTCGGATGAGGGTAAGGGGAAAAGAGCGTGGCCACCAGAGCCAATCCGACATACACCAGTACGACGTATCTCATGGTCAGCACAGGGACGACGAGTCGACCCGCTCGAATGCCGGCGGCCAGTACGATTCCCAGCCACGTCAGAATCAACAGCCTGACGATCATTTGCGCCGGATGAGTCGTGCCGCCCTCCTGCAGAGGGGAGAAGAGCACGAGGGCGCTGATCAGCAGCAGCGGGATGGAAGGGAGAATGTTCATTGCGGTGCCTTGGGTACTTGACGAAGCAGCTCTCTCCTGCTTTATCAGACAAGCCCAATTTGGCAAAGTGAATTTGAATACTGCGGCGGGATGAGTCGTGAATCGAACAAGTAACCTGAGAAGGTTGGGGACGAGCTCGTCGATAGATCAGCCGGAATAAAAACGGGGGAGGAACCCGGTTCCTCCCCCGTCTCCAAGACAACCTGGGATTGCTCGTTAGCTGATCACGTCGTCAACAAAAGCGACGCTCAGCCCACCCTTGATGTCATTAACAAACCAGCTATCAATGGTGGGGTCATTGTCGATGCTGGCCACGGCCGAAGCGGTGAAGCCGACTGACCCAGCCGCCGAGCTGGCGAGAGAGGGCTGGGAGGGAGCCGTATCAACTTGCACCGTACAACCCACCGGTGCGCCGCAGGGGATCTGGTCGACACCCACCGCATTAGACGATGCGGCGTTACCAAGAACGGCCGGGCTGCGATACGTGTATCGGTTGGTCGTGCCGGCAAGGGCGTATCCGATCTCAGAGAAGCTTCCATAACGGGAGTTTTCGCTGAGATACGCCGTCTCCGCCACGAAAATCGCGCCCAGGTTAGTCTTGGCTTCCGACTGTCTGGACTTCGCCTGGTACCGCAAGAAGTTCGGAATGGCGATCGCCGCCAAGATACCGATGATCGCCACAACGATCATCAACTCGATCAACGTAAAACCTTTTTGACCCTTGATTTGCTTCAACATACTTCCTCCCTTTCCTATTGTTGCCACTTCATCCGACACGTTCTTCTCTCTTGCCTCTTCGTACCACACAGCTGTTTCAAGCCTAGCAGATCTTGGGTAGAGCAGATTCTATGCCCAACACCTCCTTCCTGGAGTTCCTTACCATTTCCTCTATTTTCCAGTTACTTAGATCCATTCCGCCCTCAACCTCTGGTCTCGTCGCCTAAGCCCCATTCCGTTTTCCGTCATCTTCTGACAAGTTTTGCGCTGTCCCTAACTCGACACGTCATTGGGCTCCGCAGCATTCAATCCCTGCTTCGCATCGTTCACGTACCAGCCGTCATGCGTGGCGTCACCATCGAGATCCGCGGCGGCGGTGGCCGTAAATCCTGCCGACGAGGTCGTCGCAGTGCCGACAATTCCGGTAAAGGTGATCGCCCCCGCCGCTGGAGCTTCCGTCTGAATCGTGTCGCAGCTCCCGGCAGACCCGCACAGATTACCCCCGTTCGGCCCCATCCCCGATCCAATTCCCAGGCCGGATCGATAGGTGTAGCGGTTCGTCCCGCCCTCGGCGATGGCAAAGCCCACATCGGTAAAATTCCCATATTCTTTCCGCTCACTGAAGAACGAGGTCTCGGCCACGAAGATACCCGCCAAATTCGATCGTGCCTCAGCCTGCATCGCCTGCGCCCGGTATCGAAGAAAGTTGGGTATGGCAAAGGCAGCGAGAATTCCCACAATCACCACCACGACCATCAATTCGATCAGCGTGAACCCTTGTTGCTTCGATGTAGTCACCATGGGATTTGGGCACAGACATCTTGGAAGCCCATTTACATTCTCCCTCGCCACGGACGCCTGCAAACATAGACTCTATAAGCAGGCCTTGTGCCACGAAACCGCCGAGTGTCGGGAAGATTAATAAGATCACGTCAACATTGATCTTTTCTCTCCGATTCCACAGCAATCGCCTCTCGGCAGTCCCTCACGGAGCTGAATTTACAAGAGAAAGTGCCAAAAATTGACGGAATCGAACAGTCACAGCTCCCACTCCCAAGGAATAGGGGACAGCCGGTCCCGACAATTCAGGGCTGGTAGAGTGACACCCGACGGAAAAGATCCGTTCGAGGTATGGAACGGCCGCAGGCGATGCAGCCTGGTCCGCGGATGCCCTATGAAACGAAAAAAAGAGAGGGATTACTGCTGAGCGGGAGTCGGAGCGGCGCCCTTGCGATCTGAGACGCGCCGAAGCGCCTGGCGGATGCGTTCTTCTTTGGCGGGATCGCCCAAACCCAGTTCACGGAATCGCTGCATCAGCTTGTCATTGGAAGGATCCAGTTCCAGCGAATGCAGGAGCGCTTCCCGACCATCCGAGAGATGTTGTTGCTTTACATAGATTTCGCCGAGATGTTCATAAATCACGGGATCGTCGCCGACCAGCGCGACCGCCCGCTTCATCTCCGCCAGCGCTTCAGCCAGCAGGCCCTTCTTGAAAAAAGCCCAGGCCAGACTATCGACGTAATACCCGTTGGTCGGCCGAAGTGCGACGGCCTGCTTGGTCAGCGCAATCGCTTCTTCGATCTTCACGCCGCGTTCTGCATAACTATACCCAAGGTAGTTCATAGCATCGGCGTGATGGGGGTCCAAGGCGAGCGTCGTCTGCATCGACTTCACCACATCGTCGAATCGATTCAGCTTGTCATACGCAGTTCCCGCATTAAAATGCAGGTCCGCATTGTCCGGATTGTGCCGAATCCCTTCCTGAAACGCCTGGAGGGAAGGCTCATACTGTTCGACTTGAAAGTGCGACAACCCCAGGACGATATGGGCCTCCGGCTGCTTGGGATTCAACCGGCTGGCTTCGCGAAGGTGCTGAATGGCCTCGACATACTGCTTGGTCCGGTACTGCAGGACACCCAAATGCAGATGCCCCTCGAAATACGAAGGCTCCAGCGTCAGATTGTAACGATAGGCCTCCATCGCATTGGCGTAATCCTTGGTCTCTTCATACAAATACCCCAGGTAGTCACGGACTTTCAGTTCCGTCGGGCGCACCGTGAGGATTTGTTTCAACTGCTGAATGGCTTTGGGGTAGTCTTTCTGCTCTCCATAGACCAGCCCCATCCGAAGCTGAGCATCGAGGTCCGACGGATCTTCCGCCAACATCTCCTGCAATTCATGCAGGGCTTCGTCATACTGCTTCGCCGATACTTGCAGGCGAATAAGGTGATGCCGGATGTCCCGATTTTTTGGGTTCACACCCTGCAAGTAGCGACGATAGATCCCGATCGCCTTATCCCGATCCTGCTTGGCTTCATAGACAGACCCTAAGGCCACGTACGCGGGTTCGAAGGCTGGATTGAGCGCCACCGCCTGCTCAAAGTGCGTCGTCGCCTTGTCAAAATCTCTGGCTTCGACCCCGATCCGACCTAAATAGTAATACCCGACTGCCGAGTCCGGACTGATCTTGATTCCAGCGCGAATCGTGTCTTCGGCTTCAACATATTGTTTCTGATTGGCTTGCAACAGGCCCTTGGCAAAGAAATGCTCGCTGCGCAGAGGTTCCTGCTCAATGGCGCGATTGAACAATCTCAACGCCTTGTCGGGCTTGCCTGCGGCCGCATACATGCCGCCGATTTGCCCCAGCATCTGCGCATCCAGCCCCGGCACATCGGCCACTTCATCCGCAAAGCGCACCGCCGACGGCACATCCCCCGCGGTGAAGTAGAGCACGGCCAGCCTGGCTTTGAGATAATTGGAAGAAGGATCCGTTTGCAGCGCGAGTTGATATTCCTTGATCGCCAGTTCCGTTTCCTGATCCAACTCGGCCTGGTACCCGAGGAGAAAGTGATAGGACGCACGGGAATCGGAGGATGAAGGCATGGCACGAGGAGCCACCGGCACGGCGGACGGAACCGCAGCAGGAGCGGGACGGGCAGGCGGCGTGCTCTGGCAGGCGACGGTGACACAGGACATCGCCGTCAGGAGGAGAGCTACCGGTCTGATGTTCACAGAACCCCTTCGGGCGGGTGGCTGCGGGCACTCTTCACGCAATCGTTGCACAATCATCCGCTCAACTTGCAGGGGAAATATTCGAAGGACAGCGACTGATGGGAATTATACCGGCCCGAGAAAGAACGCGTCAAACGACCTCGCGACTCTCGAGATTCTCGAACTTGGCAAACCGGTCGTGAAAGAATAAGTCCCGTTTCCCGATCGGTCCGTTACGATGCTTACTGACCAGAATTTCGGCGATGCCTTTTCTCTCCGTCGCCGGTTCGTAGACTTCTTCACGATAGATAAACATCACGACATCGGCGTCCTGCTCGATCGCGCCGCTTTCCCGCAAGTCTGCCAACATGGGAACCGGCGGCTTCCGGGCTTCCACGGCGCGACTCAACTGTGACAGCGCGATGACCGGCACGTTCAGCTCTTTCGCCAGGGTCTTTAAGGAACGGGAGATATCGGAAATCTCCTGCTGCCGTGACTCGGAGTCGCTCCTGCCTTGCATGAGCTGGAGATAGTCGACGATCAACAGATCGAGGCCGCGCTCCGCCTTAAGCCGCCTCGCTTTTCCTCGCATCTGCTGCACCGTCACGGCGCCGGAATCGTCGATATAGATCGGCGCCTGCTCCAGCTTCCCGGCCGCTTCCGCGAGGCGCCACCAGTCTTCCTTTTGCAACCGACCGGTCCGGAGCGCATGCGAATCGACGCGGGCCTCGGAACTCAACATGCGGAGCACGAGTTGCGGCTTCGACATTTCGAGGCTGAAAATGCCGACGACGGTCCCGGCATGCAGCGCGGCATGCTGCGCCATCCCAAGCGCCAGACTGGTCTTGCCCATACTCGGACGGCCGGCAATGACGATCAAGTCCGACGGCTGTAATCCGGCGGTCAGGTCATCCAGATCGATAAAGCCGGTCGGCACGCCCGTGACACGTTCCTTGCGCTTGGACAGCTTGTCGACGACATCGAGACTCTCTTTGATGATCTGATTGACCGGAGTGAAGGAACGATCCAGTTTTCCCTGGGCAAGGCCGAAGACCGAACGCTCGGCAAAATCCAACAGTTCATCGACTGCCACCGTTCCGTCATACCCGCGAGTCACCACCTCTGTCGAGGTCTGAATGAGCCCTCGCAACAGTGCCTTATCCCGCACGATCTTGCTGTGATAGCGGACATTGGCTGCCGTCGGAACCACTTGCACGAGTTCGGCCAGGTAAGCGGATCCCCCCACCGCTTCGAGTTCGGAGCGCGCTTTCAAGCATTCCGTGAGCGTAATCTGATCGATCACTTCTCCGCGATCGGACAACTCCAGCATAGCCTGATAAATCCTGCGATGCGCGGTCCGGTAAAACTCCTCGTCTGTCAGCACCTCCATCACCTTGGCCATCGCCGTATTATCCAAGAGAATCGCGCCGAGCACCGACTGTTCGGCCTCGACGTTCTGTGGCGGCAATTTCGGGGAGGTGAGATCGACCGTGGAGAGCGATTTCATACCCGGCTCCTGCGCCGTCGCAGTTCTGCCGCAACCGGCTTGGAGCCAGCGGTTGTAGAGGGACCGGAGTGAGGCGGCGTCACCACACCGGAAGCATCGAGGGCTCGAAACAGACGATCGACATCGAGCCCAAACCCGGTAGAAGCCGCAGTACGACCGAACCGGCCCATCAAATGGTCGTATCGGCCCCCGCCTCCCAGCTCCGCCCCGATACCCGGCGCAAAGACGTCGAAGACTATCCCGTCGTAATATTCAAACCCGCGGAACTCGCCCAAATCGATCAGCACCGCCTGCTGCCCGGGCGACACGAGTCGCTCGTGGACCTGCGCGAGGCGATCAAGCGGTTTCAGCAGAGTCCTGTCACGCCCGACCAACTTTCGCCCGCGGGCCAAGACCTCAGGCCCACCGCACAATTCCAGCACTTCGAGAATGACCCGCCCCGTCGATCGAGGTATCCCCTCGCGTGTCAGCAGTTCCTCAAGCAGCGGCATGTCTTTCCGTGCGGCAGCCTGCTCCACACGCTTCTGACCCTCGAGTGATAAGCCGGACTTGGCCAGCAACGCCGTAAAAAATCCGACGTGGCCGACGGCAACCTTGAATGAAGACAATCCGACCTGTGCCAAACATTCCAGCAGGAGCGTCAACACCTCGGCATCTCCGGCAATCCCGTCCACACCGATGAGTTCCGCTCCGACTTGAAAAATCTCGCGGTCGCGGCCCGCATGCTCAC